>CAYVML010000155.1:0-4693 GCA_964452475.1 uncultured Dehalococcoidales bacterium | reverse complement strand
AGCAGGAATTCCCGAATAAGTGCCTTCGTATGGAGGAAGCGACTATACAGGATTCTTGGAGTTATTGGCTGGTGGAGAGAACCTTCCAGGTGGTGGGATGGAGAACAGGTCAGACTCTTCATCCGCGTAAACGCAAAGAGTTACAGCTTCGGCATCTACGAGCTTTGCAGGGACAAAGAAGCCTGGTTCCTTTCCAGGGTTCTTGATTAGGCTACGGGTATGGGCTTCGTTCATCTCCACGTACATTCTCAATACAGCTTCATGGATGGAGCTGCCTCACTGGATAAGCTCCTGAACAGGGCAGCAGCGCTGGGCATGTCTGCCCTTGCCCTCACCGACCATGACAGGCTGACAGGTGCTATTAAATTCTATGAGAAAGCCAGAGCCCTGGGAATAAAACCAGTAATCGGAGCGGAGCTTACCCTCGAAGGAGGATACCACCTTACCCTTCTTTGCAAGAACACCGAAGGCTACTCAAACTTGTGCCGGTTGTTAACTCAAGCTCATTTATCGAATAGAAACAGAAAGCCGCAGGCAAGCAAGCAGATGCTGCAACAACACAGTCGCGGACTTATAGCCCTGAGCGGCTGTGCCAGGGGGGAGATACCTGCGTTGTTTGGCAAAGCCCAGTTCGAGGAGTGTAGAAAATCTATACGCTTTTACAGAGAGGTCTTTGGAGGTGACTTCTTCGTGGAACTTAGCCGCTATCCTTCAAGAGAAGGAATGAGCAACAGCTATAAATTCGCTGCCTTTGCCAGAGAGGAGGGGATGCCAATCGTGGCGACCAACAACGTACATTATGCAGAGCTGCAGGACTACAGGATTAAAGAGCTGCTTAATGCGATAGGACATAATGTGCCCGTCTCTCAGCTACAGTGCTATCGCACTGTAGAGCAGTATCTGAAATCACCGCAGGAGATGTCCCATCTTTTTAAGGATTTTCCTGAAGCTATAGAAATTACAGCAGAAATCGCTACAAGGTGCAATCTGCAACTGGAACTGGGAAATCCTCACTTCCCTGCTTTCAATGTCCCAGCCGGAGAAACCAGTTACAGCTATCTCTCCCGGCTGGCCTTTGCGGGAGCTTCCATGAGGTATGGTCTGCTGAGGGACAGTACCAGAAGGCGCCTTGAGTACGAGCTGGACACAATCAGAAGACTCGGCTTTTGCAGTTACTTCCTGGTATGCTGGGATATAGTTCACTGGGCAAGAGAGAGGAGCGTCAGCTGCCAGGCAAGAGGCAGCGCAGTGGACAGCCTGGTGGTGTATTCACTGGGCATCAGCAATGTTGACCCTGTTGAATATGATCTGCTCTTCGAGCGTTTTATGCACTCCTTAAGGCACGAACCCCCTGATATCGACCTCGATATTGATCGCAGGCATAGAGATGAAGTAAAGGCTTATATCTATCAGAAGTATGGTACTGAAAATGTAGCCAGCGTCGGCACTGTAAGTACCTACATGGCAAGGGGTGCTATCCGTGATGTGGGAAAAGCGTTGCAGTTGCCACACGCACTCATTGATGAAGCCTGTAAGGGTATTCATTACCTGTCAACCTCACAGCTCATGGAATATGCCGACTCCCGTCCCGAGTTAAAGGGAAGTGGTATATACAGGAGAGCCGACCTTGCCGAGTTCTTCAAACTATGTACCGCGATAGACGGATTCCCCAAGTATATGTCGGTCCACCTGGGAGGGCTGCTAATCGGAGATGGTAATCTTGCCAGCCTGGTTCCACTGGAATGGGCCAGCGGTGGAGATGTCATCAGTCAGTACGACAAGGATGACATTGAGCGGCTTGGCATAGTCAAAATGGACCTGCTGGCTCTGCCTACGCTCACTGTCATCGAGGATACACTCGGTAACATCAGGAACAGTCGCGGTATTGATATCGATTTAGACAAGATAGACAGGAATGATGCCCGGTCTTTTGCCATGCTCCAGGCTGGTCGTTCAATCGGTACTTTCCAGCTGGAATCGCCCGCACAGAGGGAAATGGCTGGCAGACTCCTGCCAGACAGCTTTGAAGACATCATCATTTCTATCTCCCTGGTCAGGCCCGGTCCGCTCAAGTGTAGTGTAGATAAGGCATACCTGCCCCGCCGGCATGGGACGGAGCCAGTAAGCTACCTGCACCCCCGGCTCAGAAAGGCGCTTCGCGAGACCCTGGGCGTAATACTCTACCAGGAACAGGTGTTGAAGGTAGCTCACGACCTGGCTGGAATGAGTTATGCCGAAGCTGACGGTTTTCGTCGTGCCATGACGCATGACCGTAGTGAGGAAGAGATGGAAAAAATGAGAGCGTCCTTCATCTCCAGGGCTATCGAGAGAGGGGTGAGCCAGACCATAGCAGAAAAGGTTTTTCAACAACTGGCAGCCTTCGCAGCTTATGGCTTCTGCAAGGCTCATGCCGCCGCTTATGCCATCCTGGCTTATCAGACTCTCTGGCTCAAATGTCACTATCCTGCCGAGTTCACCGCTGCGCTACTATCAAACCAGCCTATGGGCTACTACCCACCACGTGTACTGGTGGCTGACGCCAGAAGGATGGGAGTGAAAATATTGCCACTCGATATAAATAGCTCCTCCGATAGTTATGCAGTAGAGGATGGAGCTATAAGAATCAGCCTGAGACAATTGAAGGGGATGTCCGAAAAGGCACTAAATAAAATACTAAAGGAAAGATCGGAAGCTAATTTCACTTCATTGGAGGACTTTGTCTGGAGGACCAACCTGAATCGACGTCT
Source organism: uncultured Dehalococcoidales bacterium (assembly GCA_964452475.1). Taxonomy (GTDB): domain Bacteria; phylum Chloroflexota; class Dehalococcoidia; order GIF9; family AB-539-J10; genus JAUUZT01. Next base: position 1,946 of record CAYVML010000155.1, on the reverse strand, counting down.
CCTGGAAAGACTGGTCAGGGTCGGCGCCTTTGATTCTTTTGGCAGCAGGGATGAATTACTGGTGCAGGTCTCCAGATTGCCGGAGTGTAAGCACAGGGCAGAAAGGAATCTGAAATTGCGCTTAGAGGGCACCTGTGTAAAGATTCCTGCTCCTGCTACCACTATCACTGTTTCCGATAACAATAGAAGGAAGATGCTGGCTGAACGGGAAATTCTATCCCTGGACCTGTCAGCTCACCCGCTGGATTTCCTGCCTGCTTCTTATGAAATTATCCGGATGAAGGAGTTGCCTTCTATAGCAACGGGCAGTATGGTCAGCATTGCCGGTTCGGTGATTCGCTATCAGACCCCGCCCACGAGGGGAGGGAAGAGGGTGGTATACGTGATCATGGAAGATGGAACTGGCCTGGCAGACGTAACTGTCTTCAGTAATGTCCAGGAAAAGTGTGGACAGCTACTCTTCAGAGCGGGATGGTTGCTGGTGAGGGGCAGGGTGCAGCGGAGAGGGCCTAAATCCCTTTCCATCATTGCGGATAAACTGTCCGCCTTATCCGACTGGCAATCTCAACAGGCCTGAAATCACACAAACAACCTTTTTAATCTTTACAAACCCCGGTCTAATACAGGCACGGTCATTCCTCCATCCATGAAGAACAGCACCTTTGCGTCCTTCCCCTTCATCTTTGTCATGGCATTGTCCAGTGCCTCCTGCAGCGAATGGAAAGGTGTAATGAAAACACTGTTTATTAGTTCATCAGGAAGCCCGGTTACACCATATATCTCTGCCCACAGCCTGATTTCAGCCATTTTCGCTGCCTTATGGTAGCCCAATACATACCCTTTACTTATCCGCTCAAGGGCCTCAGCCGGTGTTTCGCAAGAACTCAGCAATCTGGTAAACGTTTCATCACCAATCCCGCAACGGCACTTCGAAACCAGAATGATGATACCTCCTTCTTTTAGCGCCAGTTTTCCATTTTCTAACGCCTTCTGTGACTGGTACAAGTCTATATCCATAGGGAATCTGGCTACAGCCACCACTATGTCAGCCTTTTCCTTGATTGCTACAGCAAAGACCTCCTTTGCTTTCACAGTTGCCGCGGTTAAAGAGTCGTCGATGTTCCCGGCAGTAGCCGCGTAGACTTGGTGATTTCTATCAAGCACAGTCATTATGGCAAAGATTTCTTTATTCCTAATGGTTCCCAGTGCATCAATCATATCCTCATGTACCGGGTTCCCTTCAAGCTTAAGGGACTCTGCCTCTGGCCTTAAAGCAAGGCTGTTGTTTTGCTCTATGGATTTAAAGGAGGCTATTCCTGGTAAAAAGGCTTTCCTGCCTCCCGTATAGCCAGCATGGTAGTGAGGTTCCACCGATCCTATGATAACAATCTTATGAGCTTCCATGCCTATTCTATTCACAGACATCTCCGTACCATTCCTGGATTTGCCGATGTATACCATGTCCTTATCCGCTCTTGCGTCGTGAAAGTGTATGCGTGATTTGAATTCCTCATAGTATCTACCGAAAATCTGATAGCACTCTTCCTCACTGGGCGCACGATGCGCCCCCGTGGCGACAATGAACTTTATGTTAAGTGACTTTATCATCTGGTAGATTATCTCCAGCACCCGGGCAGTGGGGGTAGCCCTGGTGGCATCATTCACAATGAAAAGCACATCCCTGGCATCTGCTAAGAATTCACTGAGTCTCTTCGAATTAACCGGGTTTTCTATCGCCTTCCGCACTATTTTGGATTCATCACCAATCGGGACGTTGTTTGCCTCGATTACGCCGGCAACATGCGCTCCTGCTATCTCTACTTCTATTTCCCCTTCACCATAAGGAACTGTTACGAACATACCGCTTCCCTCCTGTATTCATATTTATATTCCGTATAACCAATGTACGAGTCAAAATGGGCTATAATTCTGTATCAGTGAAAAAG
>CAYVML010000154.1:1598-4708 GCA_964452475.1 uncultured Dehalococcoidales bacterium | reverse complement strand
TTTCTAAAGTTATAGTCTTAATGTTTAAAAAAATATTATTAGGGTTTAGTACCCTTATCTTTGTCAACTGGATAATAAAGGTAATATCAGTGGTCCCTCTGGAATAGCAGTGATTTCAGCATCATTTCCAAGGATAGAGAATGCTCTCTCAAGACCATCTTCTACAGTATTAATTGGGACTATCATAAAATCATGAAGCACCTGGTCTTCTAATTCCGAAACCATATATATATCATTACGCAATTGCAACTCGGCTAAAACCTGATTTTGCCACTGCACTCCTATAGGTTCGTCTTTTCGTATTTTCTGTAGCACTTCTATTGGTCTTCTTACCGATGCATGTAGTTCACGGAAGGATTCTGGACCAATACCTGTATTGCATGCGGAGGCAATTATTACAATTCCTCCATCTCGTGTTACTTTTGAAGCTGTATACATGCCCTTGCAGCTTTGATACAGGTCAAGATCAAGTGGCGTACCGCTATTTGTCGTTATGGTAATGTCTGTTTTTTGGTTGACATTAACACCAGATACCTCTCTTGCCAGTTCACAGCCTTTTTGGTGAGCTTTAACAGGATCTCCTGCTACTACATGAGTAATCTCCCTTTGCTTGTTCAGCAGGACATTTACAATAAAATCCTGTCTGGCTAACTTAGCCTGCTCAAGCAGGTCTTCATGTAATTGGTTCCCCTTGAGAATCCCATCTCTAGTATAAGGATGTTCTATCATTTTATAGCTATGATTTTTGTACGCAGATCTAACGCTAAATACACCCGGTGCAATACTTTTCCTGCCGCCAGAAAAGCCAGCAAAAAAATGGGGTTCAATAAAACCAGTGCTTATACGGAAGTCTGCTTTCATTACCCGCCTGTTTATATCGACAGGTGTACCTCTGGAAGTAGTACCAATATAAATGGTGTCATTTATGTCATGGTTGATAACTTCATAATTATTAACTATATTCTGCCCCACTAACCGTATTAGTTCATCCCTTTTCAGAGGTGGATGTAATCCAAGTGCTACGATTATTGTGATATTATCTCTGGGTACTTTGTATTCCAGTTCGGCTAGTATCGGAGGAAGTAGCCTGTCATCAGGACATGGTCTGGTGTTGTCTGTTACCAGAACTACAACCTTGTCATTCGTATTGACACAATCACGAAGAGGCGGAGATGATATAGGAGACCTTAGACTGGCTGTTATAGCCTCACTCTCATTAGTAATACCTTTCACATATCTGGTATTAAGGACATATTTTAGATTACTGGTTGGTATGCGCGCTTTTATGCAGGAATCACCATAGGGAAGTTCCAGTTCCTCATATTTCATGGAATGGCAACCCCTGGATTCAGGATATTACTGGGGTCGAAAGTTCTCTTTATCCCCTTCATCAGTTCCCATGACTTCACATCCTGGCAAAGGTCGAGTTCGGCTAGTCTGATTACCCCGATGCCATGTTCACCTGTTATTACGCCTCCCAGCTTAATGGCTTCTTTATATATCTCTCGTTTAACTTCTCTAACCTTTCCTATTTTCTGGAGATCATTCATTAAGTGAGGGTGGAAGTTGCCATCTCCTGCATGACCATACATTGGGATAGTGGTGTTAAAGCGTCTGGCAATACTGTCTGTTCTGTCCATTATCTCTCCAACGCTATTTGGAGGAACTGTTACATCCAGAATATCTGCGGTTTTGTCTTTCATTGCTGAATAAATTTCACTACGCATCTTTAGAATATCATCCTGTTCCTCTTTTCTCTCTGCAATTAGAGTATCAACTGAGTTGCAATTGCTACATATATCAGATACCTGCTCTGCCTGCAGATATACTTCATCATCATTTGACCCAGTTATAATTACAATAAGGTAGGCATTCCCTTGAGTTGCTGGCCATTTCATTCCCAGATAATCTGCTGAGATTTCAATCACTGTACGGTCTACATATTCAATAGCCAGTGGTATTACTCCACTGCGTAATATATTTGGTACACTTTCCATTGCATCGCGGCGGCTATTATACGAAATAACCATTGTGCCACTGCTATTTACTCTGGGGTATAATCGGAAGATCACCTTGGTGATTATTCCAAGGATTCCCTCGCTATGTATAAATAGTTGCAACAGGTCGAGTCCCTGATTATTTTTAATAAGCTTACCGCCGATATTTATTACTTCGCCGGTAGGAAGTACAACTTCGAGACCCTTTACATAGTTTCTAATAACTCCATATCTAACTGCTCTTGCTCCACCAGCGTTGCATGCCACTAAACCTCCTACTTGTGCTCCTTCGTCTCCAGGGTGTGGGGGAAAGAATAGGCCTGCATCTTCTACTGATTTCAGCATTGTTTCCAATGTAACGCCTGCTTCAACAACGACCATCAAATTATCTTTATCTACTTCGAGGACTTTATCCAATCGTTCCATAGACAGGACTGTACTATTGTTAATAATAGGCATAGCGCCACCACATAATCCGGTACCACCTCCACGTACGATAATCGGTGATCTTTCTTCATTTGCCAGCTTTAATACCTCAGCTATCTCTCTGCCGTTAGCCGGTTTGATAACAATTACATCATCTGCTGGTTTAGGTCTTACTGCTGGAGCGGTCTCATCTATAAGATAGCTTTTCATCTGGTCACGGGACGTTATTACCCAATCGTTACCGACAATCTCTCGTAATCTAGCTATGTTCATCAATTATCTCTCGCCGCAATTGTTTTTCTTTAATTACTATGCCCTTTAAGTTCTAGACAGATATTCTTAATGTTAGTCAGGGAACTCACGATGTGGATTCAATATATTGTTGGGGTCAAATACCTTTTTGACCTTTTTCATATACTCCCATATCTGAGGCTCAGGCCACAGAGAGGTATTATTAAGTCTAATTGTTCCTATACCATGTTCTCCGGTTAAGACTCCTCCCAACTCGATAGTCTTCTTATACATGTCATCCTTGCAATCTTCGAGCACACCTCTATCTGCAAGTTCCTTCAGTGGCGTAGGATGTAAGTTACCATCGCTTGCATGACCACAGGTGGGAATCCAAGTATTGTATTTCTTCTCGATATTTAGCATTCCCTCAAAGAGTTTTGCCACACGAGACGGAGG
>CAYVML010000154.1:0-1588 GCA_964452475.1 uncultured Dehalococcoidales bacterium | reverse complement strand
TCGCCCAACATGTAGCCGAGCGGTTGGGCCTCTCGCCACACGAGACGGAGGTACAGCTACATCCATGAAGTCCCCTACATTACCGGCTGCCTTCTGCATTGATCCCGTCTCACCCCTCGACTGTAAAATGGCGAACTGCTCTTCTTTCCTATCTGCCATCAAAATATTGATTGCTCCATGCTCTTCACATATCCCAGCTATTTTCTCCAGCTCGGCGTATACTACATCCTCATTTGGTCCTTCACTGACAAAAAATATGTGGGCCTTCCCTTCCTTTGCAGGCCAATCAAGGCCTAAGTATTTGGCAGAATCAATGGCTAAGTCGTGGTCGATATACTCACCAGCCAGTGGAATTATCATTGATGCAGTTACATGTGGAGCAACCTTCATACACTCAAGGCGATCATCATATGATGCCAGCACTAAGGATGTAAATGGAGCCTTGATAGCCAGCCTGAAGGTAACCTGAGTTATTATACCTAATTCTCCTTTGCTGCCTACAAACATATGTGCCAAATCAAGGCCCATAGAATATTTAAGTAACTTACCCCCAAGATGCAATATTTCACCCGTGGGAGTTACAACCTCCATTCCTTTTAGGAAAGCCCTTGTGACGCCATACTTTACTGCTCTTGATCCACCAGCATTAGTTGCAACTATGCCACCGCAGTGAGCCCCCAAATCTCCTGGCCTGGGTGCAAAGAACATGCCCTCTGCTTCAACAGCATCACACATTTCACCATAAGGCTTGCCTGCTTCAACAGTAATCATCAAATCTTCTTTGCTCAGCTCTACAATCTTGTTCATTCTTTCCAATGAGAGAAGAACACAATCCACATTTGGTATAGCACCACCAGCCATTCCACTTCCTCCACCCCTTACAATTACGGGGAACATCTTTTTATTTGCTAGTTTCATTATCTCCGAAATATCTTGTGCATTCGCTGGTTTTACCAGTATGATATTTTCGGCAGGCTTAGGTATTACAGCTCCCATTACAGCATCCTGCATATAGTCCATCATCTGTTCTCGTTTTGTGATGACCCAGTCTGTGCCCACGATCTTTTGTAAATCAGTGGCTATGTTATTATTCATGAATTCCTCCCTTTAATTTCGCTTACTAATTTAGGCACTATCTCATATAGATCTCCAACTATTTTATAATCTGCAATTTTAAATATGGGTGCAGAGGAATCAGTATTAATAGCGATAATGATATCAGAGCTTCTCATGCCTGCTAGGTGTTGAGAGCTGCCTGATATACCACAAGCAATGTAAACCTTTGGCTTAACCGTATTTCCGCTAAAGCCGACCTGGTGTTCTTTTCCTATCCATCCATCATCTACCAGTGGCCTGCTGGATCCAATTACACCTCCGCAGGCTTCTGCTAATTCAGCTAATATAGAGAAATCTTTTGCGTCCTTTAACCCTCTCCCTCCAGAAACTATTATATCTGCTTCGGTGATGTTTATTTCTCCTAATTTCTGTTTTTTGAGGATGGTCAAGAGTGAAGGAGTGATATCAGCCTCTTTATTTATTATCTCACCTTTCCTGTTTGTATCTCTTTTCAGACTTTGCATAGTCTTGT
>CAYVML010000153.1:0-4746 GCA_964452475.1 uncultured Dehalococcoidales bacterium | reverse complement strand
TTTGGCAATCGGTTTGCCGTCTACTTCATGAAGATCCGCGGTGAAATCGATTGGCCTGCTATCGCTAATATAACTACCGACGGCAAAGGTATCAACAGGCGCTCCTTCATCAATAAAATAGCATATACGCTCAGGATCCAAGCCTCCGCTGACAACAATATTTACCCTGCTAAATCCTTCCAGGTTTAGCCAGGCTCTCACTTCCTTGACTAAGTTGGCAGTGACCCTTCCTCTCTCAGATGGAGTATCTAATCTTACGCTGTGTAGCCTGCCATGCATTGCTTTAGCAACGTTAATACTCTCCCTTACCTCATCTTCAAAGGTATCAACCAGTGCTATGCGAGGCACTTCAGAAGGTATATGCTTATCAAAGGTTAAGCTGGCTTTGACAGTACTACCAAGAATTATTATTAGTGCATGTGGTATTGTTCCGGTGGGTTTAATGCCAGCAAGACAAGCTCCAATAGTACTGGCGCAACCCTTACAACCTCCCACGATAGCTGAATATTCCATAACATCCACCACTGATGGGTGTATATGGCGTGCTCCGAAGCTTATGACAGGAATACCACGAGCAGCCTTAACACATTCGCGGGCAGCAGTAGCCCAGCCACTACCATGAGAAAGCATCCCTAAATAGGCAGTTTCATAGATTCCGTAGCTTTGATATGGCGCCTTTATCCTCAGGACCACCTCGTTTTTCTCAAAAGCATCACCCTCGGATAACGCCCAGACCTCGCTTTTATTCGCAGAAAGCACTCGAGATAGAAGAGTCTTGACTTCCTCCATCCCACAGAGGACCCCGTCACGTCTGGGAAAGACCTCCATAGTAGCCATTGGATTTATGCCTTCTTTTCTAAGTATTCCCACCGTACGGACAAAGTAAATATCAGCCGTATCCCCAGTTAAAACTGCTTGAGCAGTTTCAAAACGAGGCTTAGCTAAACTAAGCTCAGAGTTAATTAATTTTGCCCCGAGCACCTTCTCTATATGTTGTAAAGCAAAGAAATGCGCTCTACGATCAAAGGAGGCAACACATTCAACAGGAACTTCAACCTGAAATCCATGTCTCCTTGCATCAGCTACAGTGTGCAGGATACAAATATCAGTGCAAACTCCACAGACGATTACTTTTTCCGTGTTCATTTTCTTCAGTTCTTCCTTCAGAGTTGTTTCATAGAAGGCACTGAAGTATCTTTTGGGTATGTATTTACCTGTGTATTGGGAAAGCTCGGGAATTACTTCCGCTTGAGGGGTTCCCTTTATACAGTGACTGGGGAAAATCTCAAACTCAGGATCATCCGGTTCATGCTGGTCACACACATAGAATATCCTATTGTCTTTTTGAAGCTCTTGTTCCAGCAATTTCTGTATGCTAGGAATAATATCTCTTGCTTGAGAACCACAATAAAGTGCGTAATCCTCTTCTAAAAAACCACGCACCATGTCCACTACCAGTATAGCTTTAGCCATAACTTATAGTAATCCAGCCACCTGTATTGTTATTTATTCTACTTTATTACCAGCGGTAGGCCCTGCCGTAGTTATGTAAATCGAATCTACCTTAACTATTATTACCCCTCTAGGGTTAAGTTGAGGAGCTGTACTCTTAGTCCATTCGACTGCACTATTGAATAACTCTCCCGATCTCTCATCTTTTGCTTTACCTTTGAATTGGTATCCTACTGATTTGCCTGTGTCCATCTTTGCCCATACCGACACTGACACCCTTGGATTATCTTTTATATTCTCTACAGTCTTCTTCATAAAGTTGTCTACAAGGATTATCTCATCATCAGAAATAATCTTAGCAAAGGCTATGGGCACTGCATTTGGCTCACCACCAGGCGACGCCGTTGCTATTACAAAAGGCTTCCCTTTTTCTGCAACTTCTTTCATTTTATCTGTGAACTTTATCATTTACCTTACCCTTTCTTGTTTATATTAATATATTAATGTCTGAAATGACGTGTCCCAGTAAATACCATGGCAACATCATATTTATTCGCCACGGCAATCACCTCACTATCCTTCTTTGAACCACCAGGCTGGATAACAGCCATCACCCCTGATTTAAAAGCCAACTCCGGGCCATCAGGAAAGGGAAAGAATGCATCAGAGGCCATAACGCTATTCCTGGCTTCAGAGCCAGCCCTTTCTAGTGCCAGTTCTACACTTACCACACGGCTGGGCTGACCCGCCCCCATCCCCAACAGGGTCTTATCTTTCGCAATGACTATGGCATTAGACTTAATACATTTTACCGCTCTCCATGCGAATAGTAAATCTGATAGCTCTTGATCTGTTGGTTGACGATTGGTTACTGTGCGAGGGGAGCCTTCTTCTTCACTTATAAAGTCTGTAGTTTGAATCAAAAAACCTCCTAAAACACATCGAAAGTCAAGAAATGTTTCGTCAGGCATCGATGTCTCACCAAGAAAGGGGAGACTGGCAATCCTCAAGTTCTTCTTTCTCCCCAGTAGCTCTAGAGCCTCTGTCTCATATCCTGGGGCGACTACAGCATCATAGTGGTGCTTGTAAATCTCCTCTGCTGTTGCCAGGTCAATTATCCGGTTACTGGCGACTACTCCCCCAAATGCAGCTATTGAATCTCCTGATAGAGCTCTACGGTATGCCTCAGCTAGATTATTATGACTGGCAATCCCGCAGGAATTGGTGTGCTTAAATATTGCAACTGTACTTGCATTGAAGTTACTCAGTATATTAACAGCCGAATCAAAATCGAGAAGGTTGTTGAAGGATATCTGAGGGCCGTTCAGCTGCTCTAGCAGAGACAGGTTATCTCTCCTTTGCTTTATGTCCTGTTTCACATAAAACGCTGCTTTTTGGTGAGGGTTCTCTCCATAACGAAGAGCAGAGGATTTTTTTAATGCTATAGTCATTTCCTCGGGTAATATAGCTTCTTCTGCTCGCAAGTATTCGGCGATAGCAGTATCATAGATGGCTACATGCTGAAATGCTTTTTGGGCTAACCGCCGCCTTTCCTTTACATCTATATTACCCTCTCTAAGTTTTTGTAGAACAGGAGCATAATCCTCAGGATCTACTATAACCAGAACAGAGGAAAAATTCTTGGCAGCCGACCGTAGCATGGAGGGTCCCCCGATATCGATGTTTTCAAGTGCTTCAGCCAATGAGACTCCTTCTTTACGTATCGTTTCTACAAAAGGATAAAGATTTACCACAACCATATCAATAAGTCCAAGATTATTGTGAGTCAATTCTGTCAAATGCTGAGGAAGGTCACGCCTAGCGAGAATACCTCCATGAACTGCAGGATGTAGCGTCTTTACTCTCCCATCAAGTATTTCGGGAAAACCAGTAAGTTCAGATATACTATGGATACTCAATCCGGTCTGCTCCATTGCCCTCTTTGTGCCACCGGTACTAAAGATTTCGATACCAAGTTCTTGTAGTCCTCTCGCAAAATCAGCTATTCCAGATTTATTCGAAACGCTTATAATAGAACGCATAGTTCCTCCTTAATTGATAAATATAGTTTTTCTCCCCGTTGCTTTAACTATCTCACCTATTACTTTAGCTTGTGGCAAAGAACTGGTTATATTATCAACCTGTTGAGGTGAACAAACGATAGTCATGCCTATTCCCATATTAAATACTCGGTACATTTCTGCTTCTTCAATATTGCCTTGCCTCTGTATTAAATTGAAAATATGAGGTATCTGCCATGCTCTTTTCTTTATATGCCCAGCCGTTCCCTTTGGCAATATACGACTAATATTTCCCTCAAATCCACCACCTGTGATATGAGCCAAACCCTTGGCCAGCGGTAGAATTGGTTTAAGTTCTGTAAAATAACAGTGATGGACCTGAAGGAGTTCTTCACCAAGACTCCTCCCTAGCTCAGGAAAGAAATTATATAATGGTGAAGGGTTATCCTCTATCTGAAAAATCTTACGTACCAGAGTATAGCCATTAGTATGCAATCCAGATGAAGGCAAGCCCAGAATTACATCACCCACCTTTATATTACTGCCATTTATTATATTTTCTTCTTCTACTACTCCCACGATAAAGCCAACTAAATCGTAAGTTTTCATTAAGTAGATACCCGGCATTTCAGCAGTTTCCCCCCCTATTAAAGAACAGCCAACTTCTCTGCAAGCCCGAGCTATACCAGAGATTATCTCTTCTACCTGTCCGGGTACAAGTTTAGCCATGGCTATATAATCAAGGAAAAAAAGTGGAATAGCACCACAACAAAGAATATCGTTAATACAGTGATTTACAATATCCATGCCCACTGTATCATGTTTATTTAATAGTGAAGCAATCTTCAGCTTTGTCCCCACCCCATCCGCACTTGAAACCAATATGGGTTTATCATACCCTGTTAGTTCAAACATGCTTCCAAAAGAGCCAAAGGTCCCTGTCCTTCTATTAAAAGTTGTTTTAGCATGTCGCCCAATTGTTTTCTTTATTCTTTCGGCCATCTCAATATCTACACCAGATGATCGGTAATTTTGTCTAACTTTTGAGTTCAATCAACTCCTCCTTCAGTCCTAACCCTTACGACTAACGGCCCCATCTCTGCCTGTACAGGTATAGGGTAATCATTATTGAAGCAGGCTAGGCAGAAAATGTCTTTAGGCAAACCAACGGCACGCAACAGTCCATCAAGACTGAGATACCCAAGTGAATCCGCTCCTAGGTAATCCTTTATCTCCGGGATACTTTTTCTGGCAGCGAGTAGCTCCCATTCCG
>CAYVML010000152.1:0-4817 GCA_964452475.1 uncultured Dehalococcoidales bacterium | reverse complement strand
TGGAACTAAAAACGCCGGTTCTAAGAGAAAATATTAAGGCTTGTTTGAAACAGGCACTTGATAAACTACAACTTGAAGAGAACTTTAGTATCCCAAATACACTGCAATTAACTATTGAGCATCCACAAGATCATGGACATGGTGATTTTGCGTCGGGTCTTTGTTTAAAGCTTGCTCGTTTTCTAAAAAGATCTCCTATGGATATTGCTGAAAAAATAGTCAGTCACTTAGCTTTACTTCCAGAGATATCTACGGTTAACATTGTTCTCCCGGGGTTCATAAATTTCACTTTAGGAAACAGTTGGCTAACCGAACAGGTTGAAGTAATTCTGGCTCTTGGCCAATCATACGGTAATCTAGACATTGGAGGGAATCGTTCTGTCCAGGTTGAGTTCGTTAGTGTTAACCCCACTGGACCTCTCCATGTAGGTCATGGACGCGGTGCTGTTTTAGGTAGCACCATAGCTAACGTGCTTGATGCTGCTGGATACTCAGTAGAAAAGGAATATTACTTGAACGATAAAGGTACTCAGATAGAAACATTTAGCCGTTCTCTTTATGCACGCTACTGTAATCTACTTGGTAAGGAGGTTGATATCCCTCCAAACGGATATTTAGGTAACTATCTTAATGAACTTGCCAGAAAAATTATTGATAAAAAAGGTGATATTTTTATAAACCCTTCAATGAAAGATTCAAGCTCGCGATTAGGACAAATAGGAATTAACCTCATGATAGAGAGTATTAAAAAGGATTTAAAGCTCATAAATGTTAGCTTCGATAGCTGGTTCAGTGAAAAGAGTCTTTTCCAAAGTGGAGAATACAATCGAGCCATCTCAATGCTAGAACATTCGGAATACATTGTAAAAAAAGATAATGCCATCTGGTTTGAGTCAAGTGCTCTGGGAGAAGATAAGGACAATGTACTTGTACGGAGTGATGGAGTTCCCACCTATTTCGCTTCTGATATTGCTTATCACTACAACAAGTTCTTCAAACGAAAATTTGATACTGTTATCGATATTTGGGGAGCAGACCATCAAGGTCATCTACCGAGAATGAAAGCTGCAATTAAAGCTTTAGGGGAAAATCCTGAAAAACTAAGGGTAGTAATTTGCCAACTGGTTACATTAAGGAGAGGAAAGGAGGCAATAAAGATATCCAAACGAAGCGGAGATATAATCACCTTACACGAGTTGGTCGATGAAGTTGGCTCAGATGCCTGTCGTTTTTTCTTTCTTTCGCGTTCTGCGAATAGTCAGATGGATTTTGATATTGCTCTGGCCAAGGAACAATCCGCGAATAACCCTGTTTACTATGTACAATATGCTCATGCCCGTATTGCCAGCATACTTAGACTGGCGCAACAAAAAAACATTGATTATTCTAGAGGAGATGTTTCTCTGCTCACTAATGCGAGCGAGTTAGCATTAATTAAACAATTAGTATTCATTCCAGAAATAATAGAGCAAGTTGCAGAGACACTTGAACCACACCATTTACCATACTATACCCAAGAACTGGCTACTACTTTTCATAGTTTCTATAAACAATGTCGTGTGATCTCTGAAAATGATGCTTTAACCAAGGCTCGCCTCAAGCTGGTTCAAGCAACTAAAATTATCCTGGCCAAGTCTCTTAACCTTATGGGAATGAGAGCCCCAGAAAGAATGTAGACTAACACGAGCGCTATCAGGTTTGATATATTAAGTAACTTATTTATTTTGGATAAATTTGCAATCAATTGTCTCCTATGCTAGATTCTCTATTTAGTCAACGAGTTTCAAGCCAACCTAGGAGGACTACATAACAATGACACAAATTGAATCAGCCTATGAAGGGACTGTTACCTTTCCTATAAAACAAGTAGCCGAGGTAGAACAGCTAGATGTTGATATAATTTTCAAAGGATTGATTGATGGTACGATTGTAATTCCGGCTAATCCCAACCATGTTAACCTCTATGCTTGTGGTATAGGCAAAGGCTTGAGAACTAAAGTAAATGCGAACATAGGTACCTCATCTGACTTCTTCGACCAGGATACCGAATTACAAAAACTACAAACTGCTATAGCTGTTAAGGCTGATATGGTTATGGATTTAAGCACTGGCGGTGATATTGCAGCAATTCGAAAAGCTATTATAGCTGCCAGTACTGTTCCTATAGGAACTGTGCCTATTTATCAGGCGGGAATCGAGGCTATTGAGAAGCGAGGCGCTATAGTTAATTTGACACCGGATGATATCTTTGACGTAATTGAAGAACAAGGACAGGATGGTGTGGATTTTGTAACAGTTCATTGTGGTGTAACGCAAGCATCGGTGGCACGATTAAAAGAGCAGGGCAGGACAACTGATATCGTTTCACGGGGTGGAGCTTTCCTCACCGGTTGGATGTTACATAATGACCAGGAAAATCCGCTTTATCAATACTATGACCGATTATTAGAACTGGCTCACAAATACAACTTCGCATTAAGCCTTGGAGATGGCATGCGCCCTGGGAGCATCGCCGATGCGACAGACCGCGCTCAGATAGAAGAATTAATCATTCAGGGTGAATTGGTGAAGCGTGCTAGAGAAGCCAGAGTACAGGTTTTTGTAGAAGGACCAGGGCATATACCTTTAGACCAGATAATTAGCAATGTAAAACTCCAAAAAAGTCTATGCCATGACGCACCATTCTATGTATTGGGACCACTGGTTACCGATATAGGTGCCGGGTATGACCATATTACCTGTGCTATTGGTGGAGCGATTGCAGCAAGCGCAGGTGTCGATTTCTTATGTTATGTTACACCTGCAGAACATCTTTCCCTGCCAGATATAGAAGATGTTAGGAGGGGAGTTATTGCTACTCGTATAGCTGCTCATGCTGGTGATATTGTTAAGGGTGTTAAAGGAGCTCGTGAATGGGATATGAATATGTCCAAAGCACGAAAAGAATTCGATTGGACCACACAGGTAGAGCTATCACTAGATCCAGAACTTTCTAGTAAAGTTCACAGTAAAATACCTTCAACAGAAGAGACTTGCAGCATGTGCGGTAAGTACTGTGCCATGAGAATAGTGTCTCAATATCTTAATAGTACTGTAGCTGTTCACTAAATAAATAATTTCATCGTGTATCCGATTAGACAAACAGTAAATAATTCGTAAGTTTGCGAATTTATACACTTTTATTATATTATTAACAACGAGTGAATAATAATCCAAGTAGTGATTCCTCACTGGCGAAATGTGGATATGACTACCTAAGTACTTTATCCCCACAAAACAGCTCAAAAGCACAGGAACAAATATATAAATTTATTCGCTGGATTGGGCCTACCAAAAAAATTACTGAACTCACACCGCTTGCTGTTTCCAATTATAGTGAGCAAACTATAGTAACAGAAATAAAGTATGTTAAATCCTTCCTTACTTATCTCAAGACTCGAGGGTTAAATACTGATATATTGAAAGTCAATTTGAAAGGAAAAAAAACATCGCACACAAAGTCAACTAATATTAAAAAGGTACCGATAAATCTGCGTTCTCTAACCGTTAGTGGTTATAACAAATTAAAAATTGAACTGGAGAATTTAAAAAGTCAACGCTCGGCAGTAACATTAGACTTGCGTAAAGCTGCGGCTGACAAGGACTTTCGTGAAAATGCCCCTCTTCATGCAGCAAGGGAACGTAAATCATACATTGAAGGAAGAATACAAGAAGTCGAAGCTGTACTTAAATCAGTAAAGATTATAGATGAAACACCGACGACATCTACAATTAAAATCGGTTATACAGTAATATTAGAAGAGCTGCCCTCTGGCAAACAACTATGTTATAAATTAGTGGACACCAGAGAGGCCAATCCAGCCAAGGGCAGATTTTCCGTTGAATCCCCTATAGGAAAGGCGATACTAAACAAAGAAAAAGACCAAACTGTGGAAGTAGTTGCTCCTGCAGGGAAGTATTATTATCGGATTAAAGAAATTAGCCAATTATAGCTCACATTGTTCAAAACCAATATAAATAATTGGGGGATAACTGGTTAAAGTTACCCCCCAAAAAGAGACCACAGTCACTTTTAAAGGTTAAGTTATCTATCACAAAGCATTACTTAAGATATAAATCAATCGCCTGTACTTTTAATCCTCCCATTTGCTATCACTACCACGCCATCTATGAAAACACCATGATAACGCAACTATAAAAACTATGGCCATTATGGTTCCTGTAACTATTGCAACAGTACTCATTTTTATCTCACCTCCTATCCTTCAGATCCACCTTTTGTCTTAAGTTTGCCAAGCACAAAGCTTAATATCAAGGTTACCACTAATACTACCCATACAAATGAGCTTGCCCATCTTGGGTAACCGCTATAGGACTCAGGTATGTCTTTCATAAAGCCACCATAAATAACCACAAACAGCAAGCCAACCGGTACTACTACTTTAATCAGCCAATCAAACCAGGCGCCAATCTTGAAGTCTGATGTCTCATTTACATACTCTCGAAGACGGCCTGCAGGATATTTCCAGCCAACAACGAGACATGCAATGGCTCCAGTCAATAACAAGCCATAGAATGCAACTGCCCTATCGAGAAGATCTGCTCCCCAATAAAGGCCACCATTTGTAGTAAAAATAATTCCTATTAAAAAGGCCACTATACAAACACCCAGTGTGGTTTTTATCCTGCTCCAACCAAATTTATCCATGAGCGGGGCTATAACTCCTCCATAAGCCAGGAAATATGCTGATGTCAGGCCAAGGAAAAACAGGCAGATGAAGAAGCCATTCGGGTGTTTGCTGAAAATTTGCGACAGT
>CAYVML010000151.1:0-4861 GCA_964452475.1 uncultured Dehalococcoidales bacterium | reverse complement strand
AACTTGGTAAAAATACACTTAGTATATATGTATGGACCATTTATGGGCGCCATGGCGCATGCGGTATATTACAAAACCAAAAGAAGGTGACTGCATCTTTTGTACAAAACCAAAACAGAATTCTGATACTGCAAATCTCATTCTATATCGCGGTGAAAGCAACTATATTATTCTAAATGCATACCCCTACAATCCAGGTCATCTGATGGTAGTTCTTTATCGCCATGTTGCTAACCTGGAGAACCTAAACAATTTAGAAGCCAAAGAACATTTTGAACTGATTCATATGAGCATAACCCTGTTAAAGAAAACTGTTCACCCCGATGGCTTCAATATTGGGCTAAATATAGGTAAAGTTGCTGGTGCGGGAGTAGCAGGACATATTCACACACATATTGTACCCCGATGGCAGGGTGATGTTAATTTTATGCCTGTATTCGGAGAGACCAGAGTAGTATCCGAAGGGCTGGAAGCCACCTACCAAAAGCTTATAGATGCCATTAGCCGGCAAAGATAGCATGCAATGCTATCCTATCACCACTCGATATCAGAAAAACCAGTTCGTCGCCCATCTCGATAATCGTATCGGGAGATGGCAGCTTTCCTTCCCCCCTTCGTATCAGCAGCGAGGCTACCGCACTAGGAGGCAATGATAATTCTGTTATCAGTCTACCTGCTACTTTTGACGACATCGCTGCTACTTTTGCCAACACAATCTCTTTATTATTACCAATATTAAGCAGAGAAATTAGAGGACAAATAGATGCCTGGGTTTTAATATTCTTCAGTATTAAGGTTACTACATCTACCGTACAATTAATGCCCAACTTGCTAAAAATATGTTCATTCTTTGGTTTATTAACCATTGAAATAACCTGCGGGACAGCAAATTTCTCCTTGGCAAGTTGGCAAGCAGCCAGGTTATCTTCATCCTCTCCAGTAACAGCTATAAATATATCAGCCCTGTCTGTACCAGCACTAGTTTGTACGGCAACTTCACAGCCATTACCACACAACAGAGCACTTTCCATTTCATTCTCGAGGCTCTCGCATTTAGTTACATCTTTCTCAATTACAAGTACCTCATGGCCCTCTTCCCTCAAATCTTGATATAAACTATATCCCACCTTCCCAGCACCAACGATTACAATATACATGTCTCTATACTCCCAGTCTTTGTTTCACTGAATCAACGAAAACTGCTATTGGACTAACAGCAGCCAGTTCCAGGCTCTCATAAAACTCTCCTCTTTGTGTATCATATATCCGACACACTACCCGAGGGATACCAAACACTTTCTTGGCAATTTGTGCCGCCATAGCGTTCCGCTCATCTTCTTTGGTTGACGCTACAAATGCATCGGCCTCCTCTATCCCAGCCTTTTTAAGTACCTCTTCGTCCGTACCATCTCCTACCAAAGCTACGCCATCAAAGCTATCTGATAATTTACCCATTTTACCGGCATCAGAATCTATAATAGTTATATCATGTCCTTCCCTGTCTAGAGCAGAGGCCAACCCGGCTCCCATATTACCACATCCCATAATGATTATCTTCATGAGATATCCTCCACAATAGGACTCCTGTATAACAATACGTTGCATTGAGACTCTCTGAAAATATTTCGAATTGTCTTACCTGGGTCAAAAACACCAAGGCTTTTCTCATACTCAACACCCATCACAATTAAGTCAAACCCTTTTCCTGCTTCATCTACAATGGCAGGTCCCAATTCTCTGGCTTGACAGTAGTCCTTTACTATTTTACACCTCATCGAAGTAGCCACATCTTCGCCATCATTCAATATCCCCTCGGCTTTTTCCATATCCGAATGCAGAGGATCATCAAGAGATCGGCTTCTTTCCACTTCAATCACATAAATGAGGTGAACCTCCGCGTTGTCTTCCCTTGCTAAACTGCAAGCCAGTCTAACCGCTTCTGCATCAGCATTACTATTATCTCTTAAGGGCACTAAAATCTTTTTCAATTTCATAGCTTTGGCATATTACATCCCTTCCATAGTGTTAGTCAATATATATATGCTCTGTAACCATACCATTCCGTTGCACCCAATTAATTTTATAAATATATAATTTAGAAACTACTTCCTGTATTAATAAAAATCAGCGCCATTTCCAGAATGCAGGCACCATAAGCACCAGTACTGCCAGAAATTCAAGTCGGCCAATCAACATACATAAAATAAGAATACCCTTCCCTGCGGCAGGAATAGCAGCGTAGTTGCTAACTGGCCCAACAGAGGCTAGGCCAGGGCCAACATTGCCCAACGTAGCAGCTACTGAAGAAAAAGCGGCTGTCAGTTCCAGCCCCATAGCGCTCATGGTGAGAAAACCTATTATCAGCGCTGAAAAATACAGGATAGAGATACCTACAATGCCAGATGCAACATTCTCAGGTAGAACATTCCCTCCAATTTTTAAAGAGTGTATAGATTTTGGACTGATGGCTAAATGAAGCTGGCGAAGGACATATTTTATTATTACCAGTAATCTAATAACCTTTAACGCCCCTCCTGTTGACCCGGCTGAAGCTCCTATAATCATAAGAACAAGTAATATCGAGCGAGAGAATGACGGCCATGCATTAAAGTCAGCCGTTACAAAGCCAGTGGTTGTTTGAATCGATACTGCCTGGAAGGTAGCATATCTCAGGGCTTCAGCAATAGGTTGCCCCATATTTTGTACCAGGTCCAGCACTATAGCAAGGCTAGCCACAACCATGATGGTTATATACAATCTGAACTCAACATTGGAAAAGAGACGATGATGATCTCGCTTGTACAGATAATAATATAATCCAAAATTCACTCCTGCTAAAAGCATAAAAAAAGTCACAGTACTGCTGATAAACAGGCTATCATAGGCAGCTATGCTTAAATTCTTATGTAAAAATCCTCCGGTAGGCATGGTCCCAAAGGTAATAATACAAGCATCAAATACTGGTATTTTCCCGACTAATTTCAATGCGGCAAATTCAATAAACGACAGGGAGACATATATAATCCATAGAGTCTTCGCTGTATCTCGGATACGAACCTTCAGACGCTCGGGCTGTGGACCTGGCATTTCTGCTTCAAATAAATATGCTGCTCCAATATGTAATATTGGGAACAAGGCCACAAAAAAAGTCATTATGCCCATGCCACCAAGCCATTGCGTGAAATTACGCCATAAAAGAATCCCATTGGATTGGTTCTCAATAGAGGTCAATACAGTAGCCCCCGTGGTAGTAAATCCCGACATCGCCTCGAAATAGGAATCAATATAACTTGTAAAAATGCCAGCTAGCTGGTATGGAAGCGCACCAAAAGCAGCCGCCAGAATCCAGACTCCAGCGACCAGCGCAAGCCCCTCACGTCGACTTATATTCCCTTCACCCTTTGGCATAAAAAAGAATAATATTGAGCCTATACCGATAGTTACACCAGCCGATATGGCAAAGACCGAAACTTCATCTTCATGAAAATGGAGGCTGCAAAATAGGGGGATAAACATAAGCAAACCAAGTATTATTACGGTTAATCCAAGATAGTGAACAATAACCCTAATTCGCATTGTTTTTCTTGAAGAGCTTCTCAACTCGAGAGAAGATTGAACACAAAGAAACTATTATTACATGGTCACGTTCCTGGAAGATTTCATTATCAGCAGGAGAAATAATTATCTTGCTACCACGTATAATCGCTGCCACAATTGCCCCTTTGGGCAGTTTAGTACTTTCTTTACTTTTACCTGTAATACTTGACGTGCCATTGACCGCAAATTCTGTAACCTGCACCTGTTCATTTTCCAACATGGCCATAGAAACAACGCTTCCGTGTAACGCAATACTGGTTACTTTATTTCCAGCAATTATTAGAGGTGACAATACAATATCAATACCTACTGATTCGGCCAGAGGTATATATTCCGGTTTGTCGACTACTACTATGTTCCGAGAGGCTCCGAGGCTTTTAGCCAGCAGGCCAACAAGAATATTAAGGGATTCATCACCTGTTGTCGCAATAAAGGCATCGGAAGAAGGGATTCCTTCTTCTATAAGAAAGTCGCGATCCGTACCTACGCTATGTAACACCTCAACTCTTCTAAGTCTGGCATTAATCTCTTCGCTGCGTGCCTTATCCTTCTCTATTAGTTTAACCTGTACCCCACGTTTATCCAGCACCTCAGCCACATGATAACCAATGAGCCCACCCCCTAGAATTGTCACCTTCTTCGTGGGACGCTTTAACTGATTAAACATTGCTCCCAGTTTCTCCATGTCTTCTTTAACGGCAATGACATAAACATGATCACCCTGATTTATAACCTCTTCACCACTGGGGACAATAATCTCTTTGGAATGTACGAGTAATGCTATTACACAAGGTCTGGGGCACATCTCTTCAATAAGATGTAGCGGTTTATTCAGCACAGTAGCTTCACTTTCTACTTTAAATTCTCTCACCTGAACTCGGCCCTTAGCCAATTCCTGAGCCGGGCTGGCATAAAGACCTGAGAGACTATTCTCTATTTGTATGGCAGTTTCTTCTTCAGGATTTACAAAGTGGCTTATCCCCATTCTGATAGGCCTTTCTACCTTTCTGGTGGCATAGGGAGAATCGGTATTTCCAACTGTAAGATATCCAGAATAGTATTCAGGGTTGCGGACTCTGGCTACAGTTTTTTGTACTCCCAATTCATGAGCCATAGAACAGATAACCATATTGGCCTCATCACTCGCCATGGTGGCAACCAGCAGGTCAGCTCTGTTCACCTCCGCCTGTCTCAATACATTAGGATTTACCCCATTGCCAAGAATAACTCCAACATCTAGCTGGTGGCTAACATAATCTACCAA
>CAYVML010000150.1:0-4874 GCA_964452475.1 uncultured Dehalococcoidales bacterium | reverse complement strand
CTATCCAGGGTAGTGAAGCTAGCAGTTCATTTCCTTGATAATGTTATCGATGTAAACCTATTTCCTCTACCCCAGATAGCCGAAAATTCAAAAAAAACCAGGAAGATAGGCCTGGGGATAATGGGTTTTGCCGATATGCTAATCCAGCTTGGCATACCATACAATAGCGAAAAAGCACTCAGTGTAGCTGAAGATGTCATGCATTTTATATCTGAAGAGGCAGATAAAGCCTCAATGGAGCTGGCTGAATCCAGAGGAGTCTTTACTGCTTTCAAAGGAAGTATTTATGACACCACCGGCGGGCCTCGCCTACGAAATGCTTCCAGAACGACTATTGCTCCCACCGGCAGTCTAAGCATAATCGCTAACTGCTCCAGCGGCATCGAGCCAATTTTTGCTTTAAGCTATATTCGCCATATCCTTGATGGTGAAGAATTTGTAGAGATAAACCCTTACTTCGAACAGGTTGCCAAAAGCAGAGATTTCTTTTCTGCTGAACTGATGAGAGAATTGGCCGAAGGCAAGAGAATAAATGATGTCGCAAATGTCCCAGAGGAAATAAAGGAAATTTTCGTTTCTGCTTATGATATCTCTCCTGAATGGCATGTGCGAATGCAAGCGGCCTTCCAGAAATATACCGATAGCGCTGTATCTAAGACAGTTAACTTCCCCCTGGAAGCGACTTCTGAAGATATAGCCAAAGTATATATGCTTGCCTATCATGAAAAATTAAAGGGGATAACTATTTACCGGGATCAAAGTCGGGGTAAGCAAGTTCTAACCGTAGGAAAAATAACAGCAGAAAAAGAGGAGGTCCGTGATAAGCTGTCTCCCAGAAAAAGACCCAAGGTAACAAGAGGGATAACCGAAAGAGTAAGTACAGGTTGTGGTTCTCTCTATGTAACAGTCAATTTCGATGAACACGGCATAGCGGAAGTATTTACAACTCTGGGGAAGTCAGGTGGTTGTGCTGCTGCCCAACTTGAGGCTATTAGCCGCCTGATATCATCATCACTACTGTCTTGCATAGAGTTAGACTCCATTGTAAGACACCTGCGTGGTATACGTTGCCCATCAATTGCCTGGGAGCAAGGACATGCCATCTTGTCATGTGCTGATGCAATTGCCAGCGTATTACAAAAATACGTCAAAAAGAAGGAAAACAGCGTTATCAAAGCTGTCGCTGAGGGAAGCAGAAATGACATAGGACAGTGCCCCGATTGTGGAGGTAATTTAATTCACCAGGAAGGATGTAATATTTGTCCTAACTGTGGTTTTACTAAATGTGGATAAACTATGAAGAAGAGAAAGCGTGGTGCCGGAAGCAGCTATTACCCGGCATTAAGACAGATAGCCAGTATTGCTAATTCCGACCTCAGTTTGAGGAGAATCTGCAATTCCATAGCTAAAAGTGCCGCTAAGGCACTACGATCAGATGGTTGTCGCATTTCGCTATTAGATTCGAAAAAAAGATATCTTAGCACCATAGGAGCATATGGCCTTAGTGATTTTTATCTCAGGAAAGGCTTGCTCGATGCACACAAGAGCCTTCCTGAAATCCTGGAGGGAAGGCTGGTATTTGTTCCCGACGCTACAAAAGACGAACGAGTACAACATCAGCAAATAGCTGAAGTACAGAGGGTTTGTTCTATACTTGGTGCTCCAATAGAGGATAAAGGGGGAATTATCGGAGAGGTCAGAATCTACACGCATGAACCCCATGAATTCACTGAGGAGGACAGGACCTTTCTAGTTAGTATCACCAATATGGCTGCCATATTACTGGAGAGACATGGGCTTCAGCAGTCACTGGAAAAGAGCTTTCAACTGGCCCAAAAACAAACAGCCATTGCTCAGCCGCCTCAATTACCTAATGTAGCATTGAGACCAACTGAGTTCGCTCATCCCAGTGAAGAGGAATTTGCCAACATACTTGATTTCTATTGTATCGAATGGCTTTATGAGCCACAGTCCTTCCCACTAAAATGGGATAAGGATCGAGTGACTGAAATGTTCACCCCTGACTTCTATTTACCAGAGCTAAATCTTTATGTCGAACTCACCACCTTGAAACAGAATCTGATAACTGCGAAGAATCGCAAATTACGTAAGCTTAAAGAGCTATACCCGGCAACAAATATCAAATTGCTCAATAAAAATGATTTCGCAAATCTGCTGGCAAGTCATGGTTACAGTTCTATTGAAGAAACCAAGGCAGAGGGAGTTGCTCGCATTCTTTATAGCCATAACCAGATTCAGCGTAGAGTAAATACCCTGGCTAAACAAATATCACATGACTATGTAGGGCAGAAGCTGATAATAGTCGGTATCTTGAAAGGAGTAATTTGCTTTATATCTGACCTTATTCAGCGTATTTCTATTCCCCTCTCGCTGGATATTATGGCTATCTCACACTATGGTGGCGATGGCCAGATAGTAAAAATAACCAAAGACCTTGATAGCAGTATAAGTGGTCACCACGTCTTAATGGTTGAGGATATTATCGATACCGGAATGACACTAAATTACGTGCTAAATTACCTCAGGGCTCATAACCCAGCCAGTCTTCGTGCCTGCACGCTACTTGATAAAAGAGCACGTCGATTAGTAGAAATACCTCTGGATTATGTAGGCTTTGAAATTCCTGATGAATTTGTAGTCGGCTATGGCCTGGACTATAAAGGCGAGTACAGAAATCTACCCTTCATTGGCATGTTACAGTCAGAACTAATCAGGAATAGGAACCATTAAAAAATACGCCTGATTGAGAATAAAAAAATGCCCTGAGTAACCTCGCTATACCCTAGAAAGACCCGCTTCACTTCTTCCGCTTCAACCTACTTTGGGCTTCGAACCTAAATCCTAACCCTTTTCAGCTTCCACTGCATCAGTGCCCGACTGTGCTACCTAGTTTCCTGTCCGATTACTCAGGACATTGTTAAATTTAACATAGATAGTTTGGCTTGTCAAATTTTTATAGCTTCGATGTTAACTAATCCAACAATTATTTTTTAAAAAGGCGTAAAATATCCTGCAAATGAGTCACCCAGACAATAATCAACTTAAAGTCCTCCTTGAGAAAGATGAGATTGCGAAAGCCGTGGCCAGAATAGCTGCTGAAATCAAGCAAGATTACCAGGGGAAAAGATTGCTCTTAATAGCTGTTCTCAATGGTTCTTTCATATTCCTGGCAGACCTGGTCCGCCAGCTTGATATGGATATAGAAATCGATTTCGTCCAGCTTGCCAGCTATTATTCTGCTACAGAAAGCTCAGGTAAGGTCACCTTTATTAAAGACATCAAGAAACCGATTAGTGGCAAAGATGTCCTTGTAATTGAAGATATCATTGATACCGGTATCACCATCAATTTCTTGCTCACACATCTTAAAAAGATGAAACCTGCTTCTTTAAAGCTCTGCGCCCTGGCAGATAAACCTTCGCAACGTCAGATTACTATATCCATTGATTACCTTGGATTTACTTTACCAAATAAGTTTATCGTCGGATATGGAATAGATTTCGATGAGCAATTCCGTGGGTTACCGTACATTTGTTATCTGGAGAAATAAGGGATGGAATTAAAAAAACTTATCTCTGTGGCAAAAGGAGAAATTCCAGCAGACCTGATTATAAGCAACGCCAGCATAGTAAACACCTTTATCGGTAAGATAGAGAAGGGGAATGTCGCAATATGCGGTGACCGGATTGCTGGCGTGGGAGATTATAAACAGGGTAAACATATTATTGATTTGGAAGGAAGATACCTTGCTCCCGGTTTAATCGATGGTCACACACATATCGAGAGTTCCATGCTGCACCCGGCCATCTACGCCAATACGCTAATCTCCAGAGGAATTTCAACGGTTATTACCGACTTACATGAGATTGCTAACGTCTGCGGTCTTGAAGGCATAAGATTCATTCTCGACAGCATGCAGGGAATACCACTCGATATATTGTTGATGATACCTTCCTGTGTTCCTGCAACTACATTAGAAACAGCAGGCGCCAGTATAAACATGGCGGAAATCAAGGAGCTACTTCGTGATTCAAGAGTAATCGGATTGGGAGAGATGATGAACTTTCCCGGCGTGATTAATGGCTCGGATGAGGTTATAAACAAGCTCTCCATCTTCAAAGGGAAGGTTATAGATGGTCATGCCCCTGGCTTAACTGGAAAGGACCTCAACGCTTACATAGCGAGCGGTATTCTCTCCGACCATGAATCAACCTCAGCCAGCGAAGGACAGGAGAAACTTGAAAAGGGCATGTATTTAATGATTCGGGAAGGGTCATCGGAAAAAAACCTGGATGCTCTTCTGCCACTGGTTACAGAAAAAACATTTAAGAGATGTATTTTTGTTGTAGATGACCGCAGTTGTTTCGACCTTTTCCATGAAGGGGATGTGGATGCTGTGCTAAGAAAAGCGATCAGCAAAGGCTTGGAACCGATCAGGGCAATTCAGATGGCGACAATAAACCCGGCTGAGCATTTCCGTCTTTACGACAGAGGGGCTATCGCACCGGGCTACCTGGCCAATCTTATCACCATGCCCGACCTTCATAGTCTTGAAATAGAGATGGTTTTTTATAAAGGTAAATTAGTGTCAAGGCAGGGGGAAATTCTGTTCCCCCTATCCAGCATAAAATCCGGACTGGAAGATACAATCCATATCAAACCGGTAACCCAGGAGATTTTAAAATTACCCGCTATGGGAGAAACATATCCAGTCATCGAAATTATCCCCGGACAGATAATAACTCAAAAAAAGGTGGCAAAGGTAAAGCTGAAAAGAGGGTTCATTGTTCCTGACATACAAAGAGATATCCTGAAGCTGGTGGTAGTGGAACGGCACCTGTCCAGTGGCAATG
>CAYVML010000149.1:0-5038 GCA_964452475.1 uncultured Dehalococcoidales bacterium | reverse complement strand
AGTCCTCTTGCACCAATCATTGAGGCGATAACTACCATTGCCAGTGCCATCATAGTGGTCTGGTTTATTCCTACCATGATCGATGGAATGGCCAATGGTATTTGAACCTCATAGAGTATTTGTCGTGGAGTTGACCCAAAGGCTCGGGCTGCTTCAATCACGCTCTGGGGCACCTGCCTTATGCCAACATTGGTCAATCGTATAACTGGAGGTATGGCATAAATAATAGTAGCAAACACCGCCGGGACTTTACCCATACCAAAAAGCATCAGTGCTGGAATCAGGTAGACGAAGCTTGGCATAGTCTGCATCGCGTCAAGCAGAGGTTTGAGTATAGACTGGAGGATATTGCTGCGAGCCATCAGAATACCGGTAGGAATTCCTACGGCTAAGGAGATAATTACGGAAGCGAAGATGATGGCAAGTGTCATCATAGCCAAGTCCCAATAACCGAAGCTGCCAATAAGAACTAACATAGCAGCAAAAAGTACTCCTGCCCACCAGTGACGTAGCGCACGCCAGGAAATAATTCCTACCACTAATATTACTACTATCCATGGTATCCAGAGGAATATATCCTCAATGACTAGCAGTAATGCCAGGATTACAGTGCCGATGGCATCGAATGCAGCACCTAGGTTGGTTAAAATCCAGGACATGCCTGTATCGATCCACTCTGCCAGCGGAACATATAAGAACTGAGGAAATTCAAGCATTGTCTTCCTCCTTATTTGCTTCTTCCTCTGTCTCTTTCTCCTGGATCATGCTAATCATGATAGTGCTGTTGTATATCTCTCCCATGAATCTGCCTGCCTCATCAACCACTGGAATAGGGTGACTGGTTGAGACTGCCAGTGGAAATAGCTCTTCTATCACTGTATCAGCAGTACAGGTAGGTAGGTCGGGTTCTAAAGCTTCCTTCAAGGAATTACCTCTGTTTCGGATCAATTTAGCCAGGCGTTCCAAGGTCACCAGCCCCAGTAAGACCCCAGTATGGCTAACCAGAAATATACTGTTCGTCTTGGTAGTACGAAAAGTCTGCATGGCAGCTTTAGGTCCTTGCCATTCATAGAGGAGTACGTTTGGCTGCTCCATTATGTTCTTGGCAGTTATTACCTTAGCTGGCGAGGCATCCTGCACAAATTCGCGCACATAAGCGTCACCAGGAGTGGTTATCACATCTTCTGGCGTACCAACCTGTATAATTTCTCCATCGCGCATTATAGCGATGCGGCTTCCAAGTTTCAGGGCTTCATCGAGATCGTGCGTCACGAATAAAATTGTCTTCTGTACTTCTGCCTGTAGTCCTATTAGCTCATCCTGCATTTGACGCCGTATTAATGGATCCAATCCACTGAAGGGTTCATCCAAAAGCAATATTTCAGGCTCGGTTGCCAGGGCTCGGGCTATTCCTACCCTTTGTTGCATTCCTCCGCTGAGTGTGCTTGGCAAATAACTTTCCCAGCCTTTGAGACCTACCTTATCGATAACCTCTCGTGCTCGTATATAGCGTTCTTCCTCAGCTATTCCTTGTACTTTTAACCCGTAGGCTACGTTGTCGAGTACGTTGCGATGAGGAAATAAACCAAATTGCTGAAATACCATTGCTGTTGTCTTACGGCGCAGGCTGGTGAGCTGTTGCTCGTCATAGGAGCAAATGTCATCTCCTTTGATTAGGATCCTGCCTGCTGTAGGATTGATGAGGCGGAGAATACAGCGAATCAGAGTGGACTTCCCGCTGCCGGATAAGCCCATGATGACAAAGAACTCTCCTTGCTGTACCTCAAAGGAGATCTCCTTTATTGCCACCACACAGCCTGTCTTTTCCAGTATAGTTGTTTTATTGGCTCTACGCATTTCGGGGCTATAGCATTGTTCAACGTTATCGCCAAAAATTTTCCATAGGTCTTCAACCTGAATACATAACTGTTTCCCTCGTGAATTCCCATTCGTCGAAGCCGTATTCTCCATTTTAATGCCTCTTAAATCAAACCTTATTTATTATACAAGTGCTTCTTTTACCTTGCTGGCTACATCTGCCGGTACCCATTTGGTCCACAAAGACTCATATTCCTTGAGGAAGTAAATTGCGGCACCTGATGCATCAGCACCACTATTCTGCATGTACGCTAATATCTTGTTAATATCGCTGGTGTGTATAGAATAATTGCTTAGAAAATCTACTATCTCAGGAGCTTTTTCCAGCATGCTGGGATTAACGCCAACAGTGCATCGTACTGGCATATATTCACAGCCTCTATCACGATCCCATACTTCCTCATCGAATGGTGGCTCTTCGAGCAGTGTCATATCGTATTTACCGAGAAGCCAAGTCGGTGCCCAGTAGTAGCCTACCCAGGCCTCACCTTTCTCGTAGGCGGCGACCATTGAGGCAGAGAGGGCTGCATCTGAGCCAGTGAGGAAGTCATTGTAATACTCATCCAGTCCGTATGTTTCGAGCTTTATGGAGTTATGTTCTGTGCATTTCCAGCCAGGGATAGAATTGATGAAGCGTCCTTTTGAAGAATCCTCGGGGTCTTCAAATAACTCCCAGTATTCTGCTAAATCGTATACTGATTTCAGTCCAGGCGCAGTAGCTTCGATACCCCGTTCTGCATCGCCTTCTATCATATAGGTTGGTACCAACCATCCCTGATAATTATCATCAAAAACAAGGTTTACTTCTATTACTTCACCCGAGGCTATGTAATCAGTATAGGTATCACCATAATTTTCTGACCATAGTTCCATGTGAATATCAATATCTCCTTCTGCAACACCTACAAGGGTTACGGGAGAACTACCAGGAATTATCTCAGAAGGGGGATAACCATAGCCATGTTGTGCGACGAAATCAACGATAGCATTATGGACTTGTATGCTATCCCACCCTGCATCGGCAAGTTTAAGTGGTTGTGCCTCTTCTCCAGCACATCCAGTAAGAGAAAAAGGCAATAGCAGCAGAAGGGCAATGACTGACAGTAAAATCTTGAATCCCATTTTCCTTTTTATAAACATGAATTTACTCCTTATTTATTTGTTTTATTGAACGTTTTGTCGGTCTATTAATACCTGCATCAACTACGTAGCAGCTATTTTTATCCGAATGTATATATTGTGAGTAATTGAAATAGGAAAGATGATTTTGTGAAAAGAATTATGTGGAAAGGCCTGATGAAAATGGTGGGATTGATGAGGCATATCAACCCGAAAAAACTTAGCTAGATCACTTTAATATACCACCCATAAACTATAATCCTCCTCTCTTTCTACATCGCCATGTTTTATATGAGACCAAATCTAGGCTAACGTAGAGTTTACGGATATTAACAGCTCTTGTCAAGTAAACCAGGGTTGGTTCATTATGGTTGCTATAGATGCCTGGACAGTACAAATAGCTGGTTGACCATCATTCTCTCCTGGCTGTAAAATTAAGTGGAGATAAGAGATGTTAGATATTCTAACGGGGAAAATAGACAGTGTGCTTCGTAAACTCAGTAACAGGGGCAGAATTACTGAAAAAGATGTAAATGAAGCTCTGCGGCAGTTGAGGTTGGCTCTCTTGGGTGCTGACGTGAATTATAAGGTGGTAAAGCAACTGTTACTGAAGGTGCAGGAGCGTGCTACTGATGCTGAGGTATTACATAGCCTGAGCGCATTACAGCAGATTACGAAGATCGTTTATCAAGAAATAACTGAAATATTGGGGCGGGAGCACTGTGAGTTAGCCGATGTTGAGAATCTCCCGGCGGTTATTTTACTTGTAGGATTGCAGGGTTCTGGGAAAACCACTTCAGCAGCCAAATTGGCTGTTTATCTTAAACATAAAGGGGAATTCCCGTTACTGGTAGCTGCTGATACCCGCAGACCTGCTGCCAGAAAACAATTGCAACTCCTTGGCGAAGCGGCTGATGTGCCTGTATTTAATGAAGTGGCTGAAGTTATGCCAGTGAAGATTTGTGCTCATGCCTGCACAGAAGCAAAAAAAAGAGGAATAACCAGGGTGATAGTTGATACTCAGGGCCGTTTGCATATGGATGAGGTACTAATGGAAGAGCTAGCGGCGATTAAGGCGGAATTACAACCATCGGAAGTACTGCTTACTGTTGATGCTATGACTGGACAGGATGCTGTGAAGATAGCTCAGGAATTTAAAAAACAGATAGGTCTTACCGGAGTTGTTTTGACCAAGATGGATGGTGATGCAAGAGGGGGAGCTGCACTTTCTATAAACTTTGTTACTGGAGTCCCAATAAAATTCCTAGGAATGGGGGAGAAGATAAAAGCCCTGGAGCCATTTTACCCAGAGCGCTTGGCTTCCCGTATTTTAAATATGGGGGATATGACTACCTTCATCGAGCGTGCTGAGCAGGTTATTGACCCATCGAAGGCCAAGAAACTTACCAAGAAGGCAGGCTTATCAGCTTTGGATCTTGAAGATTTGCTTGAACAGATGCAGCAGCTCCACAAAATGGGTAGCCTGGGACAATTAATAGGGATGGTACCTGGCTTTTCCAGTATTACCTCCCGTTTATCTGACGATGATGGTGAAAAGCAAATAAAAAAAATGGAGGCTATTATTTTGTCTATGACACCTGAGGAGCGGCATAACCCCGATATTCTTAATGGCAGTCGGCGCTACAGGATATCTAGAGGTAGCGGTACCACTCCACAGGATATAAATCAACTGCTGAAGCAATTCTATCAGGTAAAGAAGTTGAGTAAGATGATATCACGAGGTAAGATGTCCAAGGATATTGGGCGAACGTTTGGACTGTTTGCTAAACATGGTTAGCCTAAATAATCTCGAAATTTTCTGCTACGGCTTGGGTGGCGTAATTTGCGTAAAGCTTTAGCTTCGATTTGCCGAATTCTTTCCCGTGTCACGCTAAATTCTTGGCCTACTTCTTCCAAAGTTTGGGTATGTCCACCTTCAAGGCCGAACCTGAGTTGTATGACTCTTTTCTCCCGTGGAGTAAGTTCATCAAGTACCCGGTCTATTTGCTCTCTAAGCAACTGATGTGAAGCGACTTCAATA
>CAYVML010000148.1:0-5047 GCA_964452475.1 uncultured Dehalococcoidales bacterium | reverse complement strand
TGGCATGCCACGCCAGGTAGCTGGCGGCGCCATTGTCAATAAATGCCTGTGCCAGGTCATTGATGGCGATGCAGGAGCAGCCCATCATAATAATAACCGCGTTATTGAAATTCCCCTCCATGCTTTTGGTAACGAAGCTGTCCTTAATGCTGAATACCATAGGGTGTTTCGTATCAATCCTTGCCTTGGCTACGCGGTCAGCTAACTGTTCCTTAATATGCTTTGTCTCACTATATGCTTCATTGGTAAAAAGCGTCGTTATCCTTACCACTCCTTCCTCTCCGCTGAGCAGGCCGGAATGGGCACGGAAGATGATGAGTTGATAATCCATTTGAGGTAGTTCACGGTAGAAGTCAATGGTAATCTCCTCGCCCTCATAGAGGTCTACCTCAAAGCCGCAGTTCTCCAGTTCCTGCGTTGTCTGCTTCAGGAATGTTTGGTTGGAATTGAGCACAGAAAGCTGGTCTATAATGGCTGCTCTGGGTAGTGTGCTTACTGGCTTAGGTGCAGGCTCTGGAGTTACTGGTATCACCGGACTGCTTATGGGGGGGGGTGTTGATGGTAGAGGTGGTGGATTGGGAGGAGCGCAGCAGGAACTGATAGGCAGTAAGAGTAAGGCCACAAATGCAACGCTCAGTGCCTTGAGTACGAGGTGTTGGGTATATTTTGGTGATGTCCTCATATTTATGTACAGGATTGTAGCAAGTATGCTATCACTGTACCAACACTTAATCTTATCATCAGGGTAGATGGCTTATCTCAGTAGGTGGATTGTTATGCATCTCAAATTTAATACCAGCTTCCTGGAAAAGTTCCTTGAAGGCGTCGTCGGCGTAGCTGCCGAAGGTTACAAAGCGCTTTATCTTGGAGTTCACCAGCATCTTGGCGCAAAGTATGCAGGGTGAATGGGTACAGTAAACCGTGGCTCCAGCGAGGGTGATGCCATGGAGTGCCGCCTGAATAATCACATTCTGCTCGGCGTGAATCGCCCTGCATATCTCATGTCTCGTTCCTGATTTTATATTCAACTCATCTCGCAGACAGCCCAGTTCGAGGCAATCCTTGAGACCTGATGCTGCCCCATTATAGCCGGTGGAAAGGATGTGCTTGTCTCGTACTGCAACAGCACCGATGTGATGTCGTAGACAGGTAGAACGCTCTGCCACTACGGAGGCTATCTTGAGAAAATATTCATCTATGGTTGGCCTGCTTCCTTTAATCATTTCAGTTGTCTGATGACCTCCTCTGTCCTTTTGACCAACTCCTTCAGTGAACACTCGTTTGCTATAGTAAAATCGGCCATGGCTATCGGGCCACCTTTATTTAGCTGCTCAATCTCGGCCGTGTCACGGTTGACTGCCTCCTGTTCACTCAACGGGCGTACAGCCCTGCTGCCCAACCTTTGGTAGCGGGAAACGGGGGAAGCCCAGACTGCAACCACCTTAAGTCTCTCATTGTACTTTTTCTTTAACAGTAGGTATTCCTCCCAGGAGTAAAGTCCATCCACTACTACGTCTGATGACTCCAGGGCGCTGTCAATCCGTGGCAGGTTTAATATAGCATAGGCTGCCATACCGTGTTTTTTCCTCAATAGTTCCCTGACATGACGCTCATTTTGCTCATTATATTCAAGCCTCAGGTTCTTCAGTTCCTGCCAGGTAATATCACCAAAGTGTATTAACTGGGAACCGCTCTTTTGGAAAATTCCGGCGACTTCTGATTTGCCTGCTCCTGGCATGCCAACAAGTGCTATTAGCCTAGTCATTTATAAGCTGCTAGAACTGCTCCTTTCTCCGTTGATATTGGTCTGTTAAGGCCATTATAGAGAATAAATACCGTAATTAGCAATTTCCTACTTACTACTTGCAGATTGATAGTAAGCCCTCCCGACAGTCTGCTTCTTTTGTATGGTTCTTGACAGCAATTGAGTTATAGATTTAAGTTACCAAGCATCATAATCAAGGAGAATCCAGTATGAGTATTGTCTTGAAAAATACGAGGAGAAGGAAATCGGAGAGGATGTCAGACTGGTCTTTTCGAATGATGAAATATACTTTTATGGTCATTGATTTTTTATTACTGTATATTGGACGTCGTATCAGGAAGTATGTCATAGAAGAAGGGATGACACTATTAAGGAGCCGACGCGCTTCCTTGCGGAGATTAGGAGAATAATTCATAATGATGGTGTGTTTATCATTGATGATGGACATATCAGTCCCGTAGTGTTACCCTGCGGCTCATAGTGGACTTAGAACTGTGGGAAATCGCCGAGAATACGTGTGATCACCTGACATGCAGGCCCCTCGAATCTGAATTAGTTTGATAACCTCTTATCTCTGGATAGAATAAATGGTATCTGGCGGGTATGCTGTCGCAATAACAGGCTATTTGCCGTGGAAGAACTTTAGAGTAGATATAAAATCGACGTTCAGCCAGATAAAAGAATCGTTTTTATATGAACAGGACCAGGGACTTGACAAAATATATATAGGTCAGTATAATTCCGAATACACTATAAAAATAGATGACACTATAAAATTGTGGAGGAATGATGCCAGGGCTACGTCAGAAGCAAAAAGAGCGTAGAGAACGTGACATACTTGATGCAGCTACACGGCTGATTGAGGCCAAGGGGTGGGAAAATACCAGCATGGAAGAAGTCGCAGCCGGGGCTGAAGTTGGCGTAGCGACCGTTTATAACTATTTCGGTTCCAAGATTGACCTTGTCCTGGCCATATTTGCTAGGTATGCTGATGAGCAAATAGAGGCTGGCAGACAGGTAATAAACAATCGTCCTGCAGATGTAGTCGATGGCATGACATTGCTTTTTTCTGCCTATATCGATGGTATGGCTCGTCGTTTTGGCAGAAAACTGATACAGGAGTTTTTTACTATAGGCCTTAGCCGGCAATTTTCTTTTGGTAAAGATATAATGCCAGTTAAAATGCGCTTTATTGAGCAGATGGGAGAACTGGTAGAGCTGTATAACCAGCAAGGACAGATTTGCCATGATATCAGTAGGGAGGAAGCTGCATTGCTATCTTATTCTGCGGTATCTGTGCCGCTTATGATGTATGTAGTGCTTCCTGATATGGCACTGGATGATACAAAGAAAACCATGCGACGTAATCTACAACTTATCTTCAGGGGGCTGGCGCCCGGTTCAGAGAGGGAAAAGGAGAAATGCAGTGATTGACGCAAGGACACAAAGCAGTAACTTAGCAGAAACCACTAAACCTATTATCAAGCTGGAGCAGGTCTCCAAGATTTATCAGATGGACCATATCCGGGTGACAGCTCTCAGGGAAATTAGCCTTGAGATTGAGGCAGGGGAGTTTATTGTCTTCCTGGGACCAAGCGGTTCAGGAAAAACAACGCTCTTGAATATGATTGGCGGGCTCGACTCAGCCAGCTCAGGTCGTATTATTGTAAATGATATAGAGGTGAATAAACTCAAGCCAGGCAGACTTACGGATTACAGGCGTACCAACATAGGCTTTATCTTCCAGTTTTTCAACCTCATACCTACACTGACGGCGAAGGAGAATGTGGAGTTTGCAGCTGAGCTGGTATCAAATCCCAAGTCGGCTGAAGAGTTGCTAATGGATGTTGGACTCGGCGACCGGGCGAAGCACTTCCCAAGCGAACTTTCGGGAGGAGAAAACCAGCGGGTAGCAGTAGCCAGGGCGCTGGCTACAGATCCTTCCGTGTTACTTTGCGATGAGCCTACTGGCAGTCTTGACTATGAAACCGGCAAGCGAATATACAGGTTGCTTCGTGACCTTAATAAGCAAAGCGGTAAAGTGGTTGTAGTGGTAACTCATAACTCGGCAGTTGGGGATATTGCCGACCGTGTGGTACGTCTTCGTGATGGCAGTGTAGTGGAAGTTGTTTGCAATGAACATCCTTTAGAGCCTGAGGACCTGAAATGGTAGCCCTTTCCAAACTGCAGCGTAAACTTTTTAGAGATCTGCTTGGAGCCAAAGCCCAGTTCGGCGCAGTGGTTACCATTATCATCTTGGGTATCACTGCCTTTGTTGCTGTCTATGGCTCTTTTCAAAACTTATCGGTGTCTTATAATGATTTATACGATAGGATGAATATGGCGGATTACTGGATATCAGTTGATGCTCTTCCATCACGGGCAATCAGAGAAATGGACCAGATTTCCGGGGTTGAAGCGCAGGGACGAATTATTAATGATGTTTCAATAGACCTGAAGGTAGAGGGAGGTCAGAAAGTTGAGGGGCGGGTTGTCTCATTGCCGGCAGGAGTACATCCGGAAATAAATGATGTTAGTGTGAGGAGTGGAAATTATTTAAATGCAGGCGCTAACCGGGAGATTTTACTTGAGCAGAGTTTTGCCGAATTTCATCAACTGGAACCTGGCGACTGGCTCACTCTTGAGCGAGAAGGAAAGAAAATACCCATGAAAGTGATGGGTGCTGTCGGTAGTGCTGAGTACCTTTGGGTAACTAAAAGTTTTCAGGAACTGATTCCGTCACCGAAGACTTTCGGAATACTATTTATACCGATAGATCAGGCTGAAGGGCTTTTTAACATGCAGGGTATGGTCAATGATGTCAACCTGCTTCTCGATGAAGAAACTAATGAAGAAGAAGTACTTGTGCAGGTTGAAGAGATTCTCAGACGATATGGTATCAAGAGAGCCAGTTATCCTAATGAACCTGTTCCATTAGGTATAAGAAAAATAGATGTAGTACAGGGCGTCCGCACAGCGCATGTAGTGGACAGGGAATACATGCCAAGTCACCATCTATTGAAACAGGACCTCGAAGGTTTGCAGCAGATGGCAGTGTTGTTTCCCTTGCTTTTTCTTTCGCTGGCAGCCTTGGCTATCTATGTTTTGCTTAGCCGCTTAATTGAGTCACAAAGAGTTCAGATTGGCCTGATGAGTGCACTGGGATATAGTAAGATGAAGATTCTAGGGCACTATATAAGCTTTGGACTGTCTTTAGGGTTGCTGGGTTCAATTATCGGGGCTTTGTTAGGACATATAGTCGCTGGTTTCTTCACTAATTCC
>CAYVML010000147.1:0-5078 GCA_964452475.1 uncultured Dehalococcoidales bacterium | reverse complement strand
ACACGATATGAATAAGCGAGGATTATATTCAGGAGTTGCCTGGCATTTAATACTGTTCAGTTTAATTGTTTGTGTAGTGCTACTCCTTTCTGTTGTGGGGGTGGGGGTTGCTGGTAAAGCATCGGCAGATGGAATGGGCGACTGTGATTGCCTTGAATACCCGGCAATGCATCCGGATGAAGCAAAGCTCAGAGAATGGATTGATGCATACAATAATGCGCCGCTGGCATATATAGATAACACGAAATTGGGGGATTCTGGTGCCAAGCATGGCTCGCAGGATTTGCTGGGTCACTTGCAATATGTACCAGCCGAACGTGACCAGGGCAGTTGTGGTAATTGCTGGGCGTGGGCTGGGACAGGATGCCTGGCTGTGACTTTAGATGTACAGGAAGCAATTAAGGAGCGTCTTTCGATGCAGTATCTGAATTCATGTAAGGATGGAGGCTATGCGTGCTGTGGAGGATGGTTATACGAGCTGGCTGATTTTTACGACCCGCTCACAGGTTATAAACCTTCCACTAATGGAACTGGCAAGTGTATACCATGGATGAATGATAACGCCGGCTGGCAGGACGGCACCAGTCGCTGCGTGGATGGCTCATCTGAGGTATTATGCTCAGATGTTTCAACAGTGCCATATTATCCAATTACTTCCATACACGAAGTTACTGTATCAACACAGGATGTGACTCAGTCAGTAGCGATAGCCAATATCAAATATATGCTTGACCAGGAAAAAAAAGCCGTCTGGTTCGGATTTTACGTGCCAACAAGCTCCTGGTGGAGCCATTTCTGTGTCTTCTGGAGAGATGAAGCAGAAGAGGTGGTCTATGATATAGATGCCTGGTGTGGAATACCAAGTTGTTATTGTGGGCATGCAGTTCTCTGTGTTGGCTACGATGATAGCGACCCTGATAATTCGTACTGGGTAATGCTGAATAGTTGGGGAACAACCGGGGATCGTCCCAACGGTTTGTTACGCGTTAACATGGATATGCAATATGATGGACAAACTACAGCTTATTGCTTCTACTGGCAGACGCTGGATGTTAGCTTTGGAGATATGCCTGATATAGAGGTTTTCCCGGTTAGCTTTGAAAAGACTCTTCTGCAATATAGCTCAGATATGGATACGTTGAATATTGGGAATGCTAGTGAGGATGACCTTAGCTACTCCATTTCTACATATGAGACGGGGGAAACGGGATATGCGAAAGTGGTATTGAGCTGTCCATGGTTAGAGATCGACCCTGACTCTGGCATAGTGTCTGGAGGGGCACCTGCGAATTCGGTGAGCCTTGTCTTTAATACCACAGGACTTGCCGCGGGCGACCACACTGCAGATATCGTGGTATCGAGCAATGACCCTGTCGAACCAGAAGTCGTTGTACCGGTCACACTCCATGTTGAGGTGGTGACTAAACCGGTGGTGACCAGCAATGCGGCCACCGATGTAGAAGAGGAGACAGCGTTGCTCAATGGTCAGCTAGATGACTGTGGGGGTATGCAATGTGATTATCGCGGATTTGTCTGGGACGATGAGAGTTATGGAGACCCGGGGGACATCGCTCCTGGGAACGCTGCTTACGAGAGCTCATGGGCAGAGATGGGTAGCTTTGATACAGGCATATTCAACCGTGGTCTTTCCAGTTTGAGCAAAGGCAATCGCTACTACTTCAGGGCCTGTGCTCATAATGCCGCAGGCTGGAGTTATGGAGATGAACTAATATTCCTGACCAAGTCATTGGCGCCGGCAGAATTTAACGCACAGGCGGTCAGTACCTCTTGTATTAATCTCTCCTGGGTAAAGGGTGAAGGGGCACAACAAACAAAAATACAGCGAAAGCAGGGTGAATATCCTGCAGATAGAGATGATGGCACCCAGGTTTATTTCGGAGCAGGGAACGGTACGTCAGATACAGGACTTATGCCTGGCACGAATTACTGTTACCGGGCCTGGTCCTGGATTGAGGGCAGTGATCAATGGTCTGATGAGTTTGCACAGGCATCGACTACCACTGCCAGTATGAGCTTTAATATTACGCTGACGCAGGGATGGAACCTGGTATCGTTGCCACTGATTCCTGTAAATACGGATATTCCCGGCATTCTGGCTGCTAATAATCTTGCCAGCAAGAATAGCAGCAACGCTGGATTGGTGTACTGGTATGATACAGAAAGCGAGGAATGGCTTTACTGGATAAGTGGCGTAGGCACGTTGTCATCAATGGAAGAAGGGCCTGGCTATTGGGTCTACGTATATGACAACGATATAGTCACTATTTATGGGACAGAAGCCGGTCACCCGGGACCGGCCTATGCGGTTCTCAATGGGTGGAACATGATTGGTTTTACATCGCTAGTGGAAATGGCTCCGGAGAGCTACCTTGTCAGTGTGGCTGGAGACTATAACCTGCTGTGTTGCTGGAATGGTGGTGAATGGTTGTGGTGGATGGCTGGCAATCCGGCGAGTACCACTATCTCCATGAAGCCAGGAGAAGGATACTGGCTCTATATGGAGACTGCTGGTATAATTAACCCACCATAGAAATGTCATGGGGGAATGCCCCCATTTATAGCAGGAGGATAGCTATGAAACTATTATTCCGAGTGTTATTTTTATTGACAGCCTTTTTTGTGCTGTCGGCTGGAGTAGTTATGGCGCAGGCGCCAACGCTACCGGTGCTTTTCCAGGGCGCTGTACTCATAGATGGTGCTGAGGCTCCTGTGGGCACTCTAATCGTAGCGGAGGTGGATGGTATTGAGGTAGCTACTAATTCACCCGAAGGTATAGATGCTGAGGGCTCATATATACTGGTGGTTCCAGGAAGCGGCTCTATAGATATAGGTAAAATGGTGGTATTTAAGGTAGATGGCCTCGTTGCTGGTGAGCATGAATATGTTAGCTCGATATCCTCTCCGGTGGTGGAGCTTGACTTGAATGTACAAACTGGCTTGCCTGGCACAAATGGTACCACAGGTCCAGGTGATACTACACCCGGTACCACTAAGCCTTCATCGGCTGATTTCTTTGGGCTGGGATTAAAGACATTCATTGGAATTGTAGCCGGCGGTGTGGCCTTGATTATCCTGCTGATAGTGATGATTAATCGCCATCGTCGTTATATCTAGGGGTATATGATAGCGGCAGTATCTTCAACGTAATTGAATGTCATTTTTGACATAATAATTTTACCAGGGGAAATTAACGGGTAGTTGTTGTATAGTGCTGGTACTGATAGTGGGTTACTTTAGCCTGTTTTGGAGACCAGCCTATCTATTTCGCTACTGAGGTCATACCCATGTATCAGCTCCCCATGGGCATTGATTACCCTGCCATTTTTTATACTGATATCTCCCTGGCTCAGTGCTTTAATGGTGGAGATAATAAGGGGGAATTCCCTTGCCAGCTCATGCTGGCGGATGAGGCTAAACAGGTTTTCCCGGTCATCTTTTTCCCAGTATGGGTCGAAGGGCATACCCTTGATTGGAAACAGACAATAGCTGATTACCGGGCCTCTATCGAGTTCAGGGGTTACCAGGTGCATCATGGCACCGGCATGTCCGGCTCGCTGCTCTATAAGTTTCCACATAACCTCTTTCCAGGTGCCCACTGGTCCACCAGGAGGTGCTGGGTGAATGTTAATCATGGTGTAGCGCTGGCAAAGCTCTTCGCCGAGGATGAGCATATACCCTGCCATAACGCAGATCTCCGGGGCAAATTGCCTGATTCTTTTCTCTATCTCTCTGTCATAGAGGATACGCCATCTTTCCTGTGATGGGTTTTTCTCGCCAGCGGAGATAATGTTAATGTCCTGAGAGGAGGAAGCCACTGGGGAATCATAATCACGGTAGTTATCAGTAAACAAGTTCTCTTTGAATTTCTTGCTGGAGAAACAAATAAGCGGTATATTGTAGCTGTGTACTAGTTTGAAAAACAGGTCGGTTTGTTCCGACTCACCAGATTCACGGTTACAAAAAACAAAGCTGATTGTACTATTGATTTCCCCGCTGATAATGTTCTGTTGCACCGCCTGTAATAGCCGTTGTGAGCCTTCACCTCTGCCGGTGGAAAACCAGCCAAGCCTTAGCACTTATGTCTCCTCTCTACCTTGTCTGCTTTATTGGGATAAAGGATGTGCTGATGGTACAGGGATTGCTTCTTTATTACCTTTGCCCAGGTGCTGGCAAGGTGTACCATGAGACCGGATTTGCTTCCAACAATTTTTCCCTGCGCCAAGCTAACTAGAAATTCTTCAGGATTGCTGAATTCGGGCATCTCCACGTAGGACTTACCGATTTCGCTGGCAGTATGGGCATCGCTTCCCGCTCCGCGGGGCAATCCATATTTACTAGCAAGTTCGCGGGCTTTACGGGAACTGTTAGGAAAAGGGGTACGTGCATTGAAGACTTCAATCAGGTCAAGTTGCTCCATAATTTCAGGTGACGTTAATTTCTTATAGTTATCGAGTGGCCATCGGCCAAATGGATGGGGGATATTGACCAGGCCACCCTGGTTTTTTATTCTGGCTATAGTCTCCTCGGCGGATAAACCTCTGGGAATCTCCTCTGTCAGGAAAAGACCCATCAGTTCACCAGTGGTAGTCATAATCTCTTCAGCGATGATTACTTGGAATGGCGCCATCTCCTTTAGCTTCAAAGCTCCCTTGATGGTGTTATGGTCGGCCAGGGCGAGACAATTTATGCCTGACTGGCAGCAACGGCTTACTATAACTTCCAGAGGAGTACAACAATCCGGCGAGTAGCAGCTATGAACGTGCAGGTCAGCCTTTATCAAATTGCCTTTTCCAGGTATTGCCCGTTACGGGTGTCTATTTTTATCGTATCTCCGATGTCAATAAAGAGAGGCACCTGTACGGTGAGGCCAGTCTCCATCGTGGCTGGTTTACTACCACCGGTGGCAGTATCGCCCCTGAAACCGGGGTCTGTCTCTGTCACCTGCAGCACCACTGCCACGGGTAACTCTACGTTGATTGCTTCACCCTTACAGGTTAACAAATCAAGGCTCATCCCTTCCTTGAGGTAGTTGATTGCGTCACCAAGCTGTTCTACGG
>CAYVML010000146.1:0-5086 GCA_964452475.1 uncultured Dehalococcoidales bacterium | reverse complement strand
CCAAGGACGAGTCCTGCGGTAAATGTACACCTTGCCGTGCAGGAATTCCTGAGATGCTGCATTTTCTGGAAAAAGTCAGTCAGGGTAAAGCAACTTTAGAGGAATTAGATACCCTGTATGAACTGGCTGAGATGGTTGCCTCTGCTTCGTTATGTGGCCTCGGACAGACAAGCCCGAATCCGGTCCTAACCACATTAAGACATTTTCGTGAAGAATATGAAGCTCATATAATAGACAAAAAATGCCCTGCTGCTGTTTGCCAGGGCTTGTTCAAATCTCCCTGTCAGCATAGCTGTCCTGTAGAACTAGATATTCCTGGATATATCAGTTTGATTAAGGAAGGAAAATTTGTTGAGGCTTATTGCTTAATCAAACAACGGAATCCATTACCTGCTATATGTGGCAGAGTATGCCATCATCCTTGTGAGTATAAGTGTAATCGAGCTCAGCTAGAAGAAGCTGTAGCCATTAGAGACCTCAAGAGGTTTGTTGCCGACTATGCTTATAACCTGGGAGTAAAGTATATACCCAAGGTGAAGGATAAGAGGCAGGAAAAGGTGGCCATTATTGGTGCTGGTCCAGCAGGACTATCTGCATCATGGGACCTAGCGCTAGAGGGATATCCTGTTACAGTGTTTGAGGCGCTACCAGTGGCTGGTGGAATGCTGGCAGTAGGCATTCCTGAATATCGATTGCCCAGCGAGATTATACAAAAGGAGATTCATGACATCGAAAGCCTTGGTGTTAATATCAGACTAAATACTGCTGTTGATAATGTCGAAAAGCTGTTTAAAGAAGGTTATAAGGCTGTGTTTATTGCAGCGGGTGCCCATAAAGGAATTAAAATCGGTGTTCCAGGGGAAGAACTCAAAGGAGTCTATGACTCTATCGAGTTTCTAAA
This sequence comes from uncultured Dehalococcoidales bacterium, assembly GCA_964452475.1. GTDB lineage: Bacteria > Chloroflexota > Dehalococcoidia > GIF9 > AB-539-J10 > JAUUZT01. The sequence goes on along the minus strand of CAYVML010000146.1, from coordinate 4,185 downwards.
GGAAGTTAATTTAGGTAGAGAGGTGCAGGTAGGTAAGAGGGTAGCAGTTATTGGCGGTGGCAACTCTGCTATTGATTCGGCCAGAGTAGCTTTAAGAAAAGGTGCTAAACAAGTGGATGTGTTTTATCGCCGTGAGAGAAGAGATATGCCAGCTATACCTGAAGAAATAACAGCTGCTGAGGAAGAAGGAATAAAAATTCACTTCCTAACAACGCCAGTCAGAGTTCTGGGTGAAGCAGGAAGAGTTACTGGACTTGAGTGTGTCCGAATGGAACTGAAGGAATTTGACCAGAGTGGGAGAAGGTCTCCACATATTATAGAGGGCTCTGAAAATGTGACGAAAATTGATACTGTTATCGAGGCTATAGGTCAGGGAGTTGATACCTCATTTATCAAGAATGATGAAGTCGAAATGGGAAGAGGGGGGGCGATAGTAGTAGATAAGAGGACGCTAGCTACCGGAAGAAAAGGTATTTTTGCAGGAGGTGACGTTGTAAGCGGTCCGCAAACAGTAATAGAAGCTATTGCTGCAGGACAGCGAGCAGCCTCTTCTATAAGAAGATACCTTGACGGAAAAGAACTTTCAGCCCTGGTAGAGCGCAATGGATATGAGCCAATAGCGGTTTCTTCGATTCCTCCTACTGAGGAAGAAACAAAAGTAAAGCTCAGGATTAGCGCTGCTGAAATTGATATCAGTAAGAGAAAATCTTCCTTCACGGAGGTTAAGTTAGCCTATAGCCCTGAGGAAGCAATTGCGGAGGCTTCAAGGTGTCTTAGGTGTGATCTTGAGGTTGAGGAGAAATAAGCGATGAATGAAATAACCCTAACAATCAATGGCAGACAGGTTAAAGGAAAGAAAGGTGATACTGTTTTAGAGGTATGTCAGGCTAGTGGTATCGACGTCCCCACCCTCTGTCATCTTAACGGATTAAGTAATGTTGGTGCCTGTCGATTGTGCGTAGTAGAAATTGAAAAGGAAAGGAGGCCTGTTCCTTCTTGTACCTATCCTGCCCGAGATGGCTTGGTAGTGAAAACCAATACTGAGAAGCTGGAGAAGTACCGACGCCAGATGCTGGAGCTTATTTTTACTGAGCACAACCACTTTTGCATGTTTTGTGAACAAAGCGGGGATTGTGAATTGCAGAAACTGGCTTATCGATACCAGATGGATCATGTACGTTACCCTCATCTCTTTCCCTCTCTTCCAGTGGACTCCATTAGTGAGTATCTGGTAATTGACCATAATCGCTGTGTCCTTTGTGGTCGGTGTATCAGGGCATGTGATGAGATAGCGGCCAGCCGCACACTGGATTTTTCTCAGCGTGGCTGGAAAACAATGGTTTCTGCTGATCTTGAACAGCCTCTAGGAGAGTCATCATGTCTTTCATGTGGTGCCTGTGTCCAGGCATGTCCTACAGGCGCTATATTCAATAAAATAAGCATATATAAAGGGAGAACGGATGAATGCAAACAGGTAAAGACCATCTGCCCTGCCTGTTCTGTGGGCTGTGAGCTAAATGTATTGGTTAAAGATAATAATATAGTGAAGATAGGGGCACCGGACCTAATGGCTCCCAAGGCTGCTTTATGCAGGATGGGGCGTTTTGATTTACTTAAACAAATACCACCAAGGATTACCTCTCCTATGATACGAAACAATGAAGGTAGATTAGAGGGATGTACCATAAATAAGGCAGTGAAAGTGATTGTAGAAAAGATGGTAGAGACAAATGGTGACTTTGCCGGGATTGTTTCAACGAGGCTCCCTAATGAGACGATTACTTCATTCCATAAACTATTTCAAGAGGTGTTAGGAAATGATTTGATTGATACGCTGGACGGAAAAATTTTCCGAACAATTATTCAGGGCATAGAGCGCTTCAAAGGGAAAGGGAAGGATCTGGGCATAGAATGTTCTATTGAAGAAATACTTAAGGCAGATTGTATCATGTTAGTAGAGGGAGACCCTGAGAAAACTAACCCCATCATTGGTACTTTTATCCGCAAGGCAATAAAACAGAGGGGTGCTAAATTAGTAGTAATAGACCCATCTAGGACTACCTTTCCTCTCCGGACTGACCTGTGGCTTAAACCAAAGGCTGGCAGCGAGAAGTATTTGCTCAATGGACTGTTAAAAATACTTGTTGACAGAGGCTTAATTGCAGCCGGAAATACGGGTGCAGAATTTATTCAAGGATTAGATCAATACCAAATAGACGAGGTGATTAAAGTTACTGGCGTAGACAAAGAGGGGTTGGAGAAAGCAACAGAGATTTATAGGAATGCGAAGCGCGGAGTCATCATTTATGGAGAGGGTTTACTTCAGGCGAATGAGCCGGAGCTTGTGACCTCTCTGCTAACATTAGCTGATGTGACAGGCAATTGTGTCGGAGACAAATTACGGGTTATGTCACTGAAACCCAATGCTAATAGTCGGGGTGCTTGGGAGTTAGGGCTAGCCAAGGGGATAGAATCAAAAACAATAAAGGGGCTCTATCTACTTCTTGGCGATGATAACATAAATATGAATGAGGAATTGATGAGTTGGTTGAAGGGAGTAGGGGTCCTGATAGTGCAAGCGAGTTATCAATCACCAGTCACTGCTATAGCAGATTTGGTTGTACCCTCTCCGATATGGGCAGAAAGGCGTGGTACGTATGTGAGCATGGATGGGCATACTCTGAAATCAAAACAGGTACTTCAAACTGGGAACGGATTACTTCAAGATAAAGAGATACTGGTGAAGCTTGCCAGTGAATTGGGGCATGAGCTATCTTAAGTTAGGAGGTTAATGGTGACAAAAATAAAAGTCGCTACAGCGTGGTTGGATTGTTGCTCTGGATGTCATATGTCTTTTCTGGACATGGACGAAGAACTAATTGAGCTGGCCGAAGTACTGGAATTTGGTTCAAGTCCAATCACCGATATTAAGGAAATTACTCCAGTAGATGTAGGAATTATTGAAGGATCGGTAAGCAATTCTCATGATGAAGAGGTGGCCAAAGATATGCGTGCTAACTGCAAGATACTGATGGTGTTGGGTGATTGTGCTTGTTTTGGAGGTATAAATAGCATGCGCAATCTATTTGATACTGAAGAGGTTCTTCAAAGGTATTATAGTACAGAGAGTACTACTGCGGGCAGTAGGATTCCAAAATCGGAGGATTTGCCGTCGATTCAAGAAGTGAAGCCGGTGAATCATGTGGTTAAGGTTGATTGTTACGTTCCCGGTTGCCCTCCGAGTTCGAAGGCTATTCACTATGCCCTGAATGAGCTTCTAGCAGGGAGGATCCCGGTACTTCCGAGCGACATGATGAGGTTTGATTGAGGTCTTAAAATACAGGAGGAGTAATGGCTAGAAAGATTGTAATTGAACCGGTTACCCGTGTTGAAGGACATGGAAAGGTAACCATACAGCTTAATGATAAAGGTGATGTTGATAGAGCTAGATTTCATATCACCCAGGTGAGAGGATTTGAGAAGTTTTGTGAAGGACGGCTATTCTGGGAGATGCCGGTTATCACCGAGCGTATATGCGGAATTTGCCCCGTAAGCCATCACCTTGCATCCGCGAAAGCAGGAGATGCTATTCTGGGCGTTAAGTTGCCACCGGCAGCAGAGAAACTACGCAGGTTGATCCATATGGCCCAGATTGTACAGTCTCATGCACTTCATTTTTTCTATCTGGCAAGTCCAGATCTGCTCTTTGGCATGGATGCTGACCCGGCCAAACGAAATATTATAGGCGTTATAGCGGAAATGCCTGAAATTGCAAAAAAGGGAGTAAAGATCCGCTCTTTTGGCCAGAAAATAATTGAAATGCTCGGGGATAAAAAGGTTCATCCTAATGCTGCTATCCCTGGAGGGATGAATAAGGCGCTCGCTCCTGATAAACGCGACGAAATCCTGAGTCAGGTCGACGATGTTATTACAGATTGTAAATTCGCCGTTGATCTTGTCAAAGAGTATAGTGCTAATCATAGCAAAGAAGTTACCAGCTTTGCTAGTTTCCAAACTGGTTATCTTGGATTGGTTGACGATGGAGGAAACATCGAATATTACGATGGGAAGCTCAGACTAAAGGATAAAAATGGATTCATGCTGGAAGACAATAAGGCACCTGAAGATTATCTGTCCATAATAGAAGAAAAGGTTGAAGATTGGACATATCTGAAGTTCCCTTAC
>CAYVML010000145.1:0-5105 GCA_964452475.1 uncultured Dehalococcoidales bacterium | reverse complement strand
GTAATTCTCCCGAGTCATTATATATACCATTCACGTCAGTTAAAAATATTAATTTTTCAGCACTTAATGAGGCAGCAATTTTTCCAGCAACAGTATCACCGTTTACGTTTAACAAGGTTGTGTTGCCTTCAAATTCTCCCAAACTAATTGGTGCTATTACAGGTATGTAACCGGCATTTAGCACTAATTCTATTATTCGATAATCAACCCGGGTAATATCTCCAACATAACCCAGTTCAGGGCTCTTTATTTTTGCCCACAACAAGTTGCCATCACTTCCACTTAACCCCACTGCTCTTCCTCCAATATTATGAATAGCCGCTACAAGTTCTTTGTTAACCAATCCAGCAAATACTGCGGTGGCTACATCCAAACTTTCCTTATCAGTGACCCTTAACCCTTCTATAAATCGGCTTGTTATACCAAATTTAGCTAACCAAGCCGACGCAGTTTTGGCACCACCGTGAACAACTACTAATGGCCGTCCTTTTTTTTGTATGGATACCAGGTCTTTTATAGTGGTATCCTTGCTATCTAATGTACTACCACCAATCTTTACTACCACTATCCTATCTTGCATTATGTTGAATAAGCGCTGTTAATCCTGACATAGTCCTCTGACAGATCAGATCCCCAGGCAATAGCTCTTGCTGTTTCCATGTTGAGTTGTACCTCTATTTGCACATCAAAGCTACTAGACATATCTGCCATGAGTTCTTCCTTATTAAAGGGTATCGGATGTCCTTGTTTGAAAACGCATACATTGTTTAAATAAATATCGACCCTGTTTTCCATTATTTCTGTGCTACTCATTCCTAAAACAGCCATTATACGTCCCCAATTAGGATCATTGCCAAACATTGCAGTTTTTACCAGTGTTGAACTGGCTATATCCCGTGCAATTTGCCTAGCATCAGCTTTAGCCTTTGCTCCTGCTACTATAACCTCTATGAATTTTGTAGCACCTTCCGCGTCTCTTATCATAGATTTCGCTAGATATATACAGGCTTCAGTGAGCGCCTTCTGGAATTCTTCACCATTGTTGTTGTCCAGGATTTTATTATTAGCCGAACCACTCGCCAACAAAAATACACAATCATTGGTGCTTGTATCTCCATCAATATCGATAAGATTGAACGAGCTTTCTACAGCTTTATTCAGCGATTGTTGTAAAAAATCTGGCTTTACTAAAGCATTTGTTCCTATAAAGCATAGCATGGTAGCCATATGAGGGTGGATCATACCTGCTCCCTTGGTAACACCACCAATAACATACCTGTCTTTTTCAGACAATACTTCTATAGCAACTTCTTTAGGCTTACTATCTGTAGTCATCATTGCCGTAGCTAATTTATGGCCGCCTTGATAATCTAAACGAATAGTATCAATCCCCTCCCGTATTTTATTCATAGGCAATGGCGCGCCAATTAATCCCGTACTGGCTACAAGGACTTCTTCAATATTAACTGCCAATTTTGTTGCAGTTAATTCTGTCATCTCTAACGCATTAGCTAATCCTTGTTCAGCAAGACAGGCATTAGCACAACCTGAGTTAACTACAATAGCCTGCGCTGTTCTACTTAACATGTGACTTCTTGAGATAATAACGGGGGCTGCTTTAATTTGGTTTGTTGTGAATACAGCTGCTGCAGTACAGGAAGTATCACAATACAGTAGTCCCAAATCTAGCTCTTTTGGTGTCTTTATACCGGACCCAATCGCACCAGCAGAAAATCCTGGAACCGAGGTTATAGTACCTGACTGAATATAATTTATCATAACAATACCTAGTAACAGACGATTAAAACTATAACATAAATTACTTTAATCATTCACGATAATATTAAATTAGAAAAAGGCGTAATTATCCTGTGCTTTACCTTGTGAACATAACAAAGATAATTCTGAAATATTACAAAACCTTACGAAGTGATTAAGTTGTTCTATACAAAATAAATTATGAATTTTCCAGTTTGTACTCCTTAAGAACATTCAAAACATAATCTATATCGCCTCTGGTATGATCGGCACAAATCTGAAACCGTATTTCCTCATCTCCTTTTGGAACTATAGGATAATATATTCCAGTTGATAGAATACCTTTTCTCTTCAAATAGTCGACAAGTTGAACAGTTTTTCTTGTGTCTCTAATCATTAGAGGTACAACGGGGTGTTTACCTTCAATGGTTTCATAACCAATATCAACGAGGGATTTCCTGAAATAAGAAATCATCCCCTTCAGGTCTTTCAATAATTGTCGGCCAGTATTGCTATCCAGTATCTCCAAGGCCTTTATTGCAGCCTTTGCTTCTGTTACAGTGATTGGATTGGAATATATATAAAAGGGAGCCTTCTCACGCAAGTACGCAATTACTTTAGCTGTTGAAACCAGATATCCACCATTTACTCCTAAAGCTTTACCCAGGGTAGCTATTAATATATCTATTCGTTTTTCTTTAGTAATTTCCATGGTGCCTCTGCCAGTCTCGCCAATGGCACCAATTCCGTGAGAATCGTCTACAATTGTAATTATACCTTCTTCAAATTCATTATTGTATTGTCCTGCAATGTCGGCTATTTCAGATAGAAGTGCATTGTCTCCTCTCATACTGAAAATACCATCGGTGATTATCAAAACTCGTTTGCAATTGCCTATGCTCCCTTGCACAGCTGACTTTAAACCAGCCGTGTTGTTATGGTTATATATTTTTTTATCCTTTGGTTGTGATAACCTGAGGCCATTAATTATACAGTTATGATTAAGAGCATCACTGATTACTATAGTATCCTTTGTAGTTAAGGCATATAGTACGCTCATCACGGCGACGTAGGCGCTACTGAATATCATGCCAGCTTCTGTGTGATGAAATTCTGCAAGATTTCGTTCTAATTCTACGTGAGGTCCATATGTTCCACTGATGAATCGGACAGCGCCAGGGCCAACACCAAATTCTTTCGCAGCCCGTTCTTCTGCTGCTATTACTTCTAAGTTTATTGACATACCTAAATAACTATTAGAATTCATTTTTATAAATTCTTTACTGTTGTAACCTTCAATCAGATACCTTGGACCACTACTGCCATGCGGCTGAATAACTTTTGTTATTACCATTTCGTTTCCTTTTAAGGAACCGCTTTCTTCTATAGCGTCTATTTCTCTGGATAGCACTGCTTCTATTTTAGTTAGTGACATTTCTATTTTCCCCTCCTGAAATAATTTTGCTCTTGTATTAGAGAATGTACGAATATTTTTTAACTTTTTAGGGTTAATCCGCCATCAACTACTAAAGTGATGCCAGTAATGTACTTTGCTTCATTGGAAGCTAAAAACAAAGACGCATAAGCAACATCCCATGCGTCGCCTTGTTTACCTGTGGGACACATTGCATCTCGTTTTTTTATCATTTCTGTTACTTCTCCACCATATGCATCAGTAAGTGAGGCAACTACAAAGGGGGTGTTCATCAAACCAGGTAATACAGCATTTACTCTTATATGTTTAGGAGCATATTGGAGTGCGATTTCACGAGTAAGGGCAATAATACCAGCCTTAGAACTACTATAGGCGACAGAAAAAGCTGGTAAGGTTCTGATGGCATTAATAGATGAGATGTTTACTATGCTGCCACTGGAAGCTTTCTCCATGTATGGCAATGTGTATTTACAGGTTAAAAACATACTCTTCAAATTAACTTCTATAGTCCTATCCCAATCAGACTCACTTGCGATGTCTATGCCTCCTGGAATTTCTATGCCTACATTGTTATGGAGGATGTCAATTTTCCCAAAATGTTTGATACATTTTTCTACCATATTATTGCAATCATTTGCCTGGCTTACATCAGCTTTAAAAGCAATACAACTTCCACCTTCTTTTATGATAATATCCCTTGTATCTTCCGCTGCCTTCTGGTTGTAATCTACTACCATAACACTGGCACCTTCTCGAGCATAAAGAATAGCTGCGGCTTTACCATTGCCAATGCCAGGGCCTATCGAACCACCACCAGTAACAATCGCTATTTTACCTTTGATCCTGCCTTCCATATATTATTTACCCGTTCGCCATCTAATTCTATTAAATATAGTATTTATGTTATATACGTATTTTCAGCTTACCACAAAGCTTTTCTAACATGTCGGAAGTCATTAAAGATAAGTCATATTGTGGTTTCCAACCCCATTCTTTTATGGCACTGCTATCATCCATATTATTAGGCCATGAGTCAGCTATTTCTTGACGTATAGGATCAATTTCATAATTTAAAATAAAATCCGGTATGTGTTTCCTTATTTCAGTGGCTATATCTTCAGGGGAGAAACTCATTGCTGACACGTTAAATGAATTTCTATGTATCAATTTATTTGAATCTGCTTCCATAATGTCGATTGCTGCCTTGATTGTATCAGGCATATACATCATGTCCAGATAAGTACCCGCTTTTAAAAAACAAGTATATTGCCTGTGTTTAATAGCTTCATAAAATATTTCTACTGCATAATCTGTAGTTCCCCCTCCTGGCAATGTTATATACGAAATAATGCCTGGGAAACGAACACCGCGAGTATCAATACCAAATCTCTTGAAGTAGTAATCACACAATAGCTCACCAGCTACTTTAGTAACCCCATACATCGTATTAGGGCGCTGAATAGTATCCTGTGGTGTATTATCATGTGGGGTATTAGGTCCAAAAGCTCCAATTGAGCTTGGAACAAATATTGCGCATTTGTATTCTCGGGCTATTTCTAGCATATTGTAGAGGCCATTGATATTTACATGCCAGGCTTGTTGTGGGTTAGCCTCTGCTACCGCTGATAGCCGAGCTGCAAGATGATAAATAGTATCCACACGATATTTATTCATAACCTCTACTACTGTTTTAATATCGGTACAATCTATATAATGAAATGGCCCCGAATTGTAAAGAATTTCGGATGGTTTAGTTATATGACCGGTGGCCACTACATTATCGACTCCATATCTATTTCTCAAAGCCAATGTTAGTTCTGAACCAATTTGACCACACGCTCCAGTCACTAGGACTTTTTTCATTACTTACTCTCCAACTATTATAAATTTGAAATATTAGCCTTTTTAAATA
>CAYVML010000144.1:2316-5130 GCA_964452475.1 uncultured Dehalococcoidales bacterium | reverse complement strand
GCGGATAATATCCACGCCCTGGCTGAAGTAAGAAGGGATATTAAACTGCCAGTGGTGACAGGGGAAACCCTCTACACCAAGGCAGCCTTTCGCGAAGTTTTAGAAAGACAGGCAGCAGACATTCTTAATCCTGACGTTGCCAACTGCGGCGGTATACTGGAACTCAAGGAGATTGCCGCTATGGCTGAGCCTTATTACGTAGCAATTTCACCACACAACTACAACAGCACCACCATGGCGCTGGCTGCTACAATACAGGCCTCAGCAGTCATGCCAAACTTCCTGATTACTGAATATTTCGTCCAGTTTGCTGTAACAGGAAACGCCATCTCGGTGAACCCCATCAAGGTTGAAAATGGATACATCTCTCTGCCCACTACTCCAGGGCTTGGACTGGAAATTAACGAAGAAGCGCTCAAGAACTACCAATTCCAGGACTTTCCGCCCAGCAATATCCGCTCCTATAGCGACGAATGGCCATAATCTGTTAGAGACAATAAATGCAGGTCATAGCTAAGACACATCTACTGCTGATTATAGCCATAATGCTGCTGCTCGGGAGCCTGGCACTGGGGTGTGAACAGCAGTCCTCATCCATGCCTTCAGTTCCAACACCCAGCGAGGAGGCAACGACTCCACCAAGTATCCCCTTCTCCCCCGCCAGTACCTACACTCACTGGGGATTTAGTATCTCAGTGCCCTCCAGCTGGCTCTTCGTTGAAACAATGTGCCCCGAAACAGGAGGAGGGATTATGGACTTGTTTGCCTCCAGTTCCACCTTCAACTCGCTGAGCATAACGGCATCCGCCATCAAGAAAATAGGAGGCCCCCCTGACATCGCAGCGGAAGCCCAGCGCCAGCTCGAAAAGGCGCGTAAGCTTTGGGGCAGCATTGAACTGCTGAACAACCAGGCAATGGAAGGCGACTGGGACTGGTTTTTATCCTTCGATTCTGTCCTGGAGTCAACAAATGAGGAATTTCATGTAGAAATCTACTTCAAGGCTACCGAGTCACATTTCTACATAATGAAGCTGTCTTTTGCCGAAGCAGACCGCGACGCCTATCCCTGGAAGGAAGTAGTCGAGACCTTTACCATTTCATAAACGCGACAATCCAGAGTATTCGTTGCCATGATATCAATAAACCTAACCGGGAATCCTGCTCACGCGAGAACATAGCAACATTTTAGCTTGCAGCTTCTTACTGTAAGAGCTATCATATACAGGCTTATAATAGTCAGGTTGCGCAGCTCTCCTTCTTGAGTTGAATTTCACAACCCGTGGTGATGTTGTTACGTTTACCTTAATTGAAAAATATACTTGAATATCATGAATAAGTCCCGTTATGGATGGTATGTAGTAGCAGGAGCCTTTATCCTGCTGTTCTGCTCTACTGGAACCCAATTCTATACCTTCCCTGTTTTCTTCGAGGCAATCGTACGTGATACAGGCTGGGCCAGAGCAGAAACAGCGGCAGCCCTCTCAGTTGGAATGTTCATCTCAGGGATAACTGGAATGCTCATCGGTGGACTCATCCGCAAAATAGGCATAAAACCAATACTGATCTCCGGAAGCATCATAGCAGGTATTGGATTCGCTCTCCTCTCCACAACAGATAGGTTATGGCAGCTATATGTTTACTACGGACTGCTCGTAGCCGTTGGTGCTAGCTGTATTGCGCTAGTCCCAAATCTGATCGCAGTGGAGAGCTGGTTTACACAAAAAAGGAGCACCGCCCTGGGGATAGCCACAACCGGGATTGGCGTCGGAGGCGCAGTAATGGCTCCACTGGCAAGCTGGCTTATCACCAGGTATGACTGGCAAACAGCCTTCCTGTTTATGGCTGGTATCATAACAGTAATAGGAATCCCTATTAGCGCCATCATCATGAGAACTCCAAAAAAGAGTGAGCTGGCTCAATTGGACGGAGTAGAAATGAAAGTCGACAGCGCTCTAGCCAGTGGCGTTACGTTACATCAGGCATTGAGAAGCAGGGCATTCTGGTGCATATCCATCGGGGTGATGTTGTGGGCCTTTGCTTATGGCACCGGGATAGTACACCAGGTAGCCTTCGCAGTTGATATTGGGATAGACAGGACTGCTGCTGCAGGAGCTATCAGCCTGCTCGCCGTATTCAGTATTCCCGGTCGTCTGGGCTTCGGAAAGCTCGGCGATATCATCGACAAGAGATATGTATTCATCGCAGGGACATGCCTCCAGATAGTAGCCTTCATAGTGTTGATAAAAACCACTAATTTAGCAATGCTTTATATTTATGCCTGCCTTATTGGACTTAATATAGGCAGTATGGCGCCGATCCTGCCAGGGATGCTGGCAGACCATTTCGGCCATAAGCACTTCGGCAGCATCTACGGAGCGGCTTTTTTTACGCAGACCATAGGCGTGGTAGTAGGACCTATCTCCGGCGGCTGGATTTTTGATACCACCGGAAGCTACCATTCAGCCTTCCTCACCGCTGCCGTAATCAGCCTAGTATCAGTAATCTCCGTATATCTCGCTGGCAAGGCACCTGTAAATAACTTATCAGAAAGTAGAAGATGATCAAGAGAATATGAGAAAGATATTTTACGGATGGTGGGTGGTAGCAGGAGCTTTCGTGCTGCTGTTCTGTTCCGTGGGAAGCCAGTTTTACGCTTTCCCAGTATTCTTTGAGGCTATGTTAAAGGATATGCAGTGGACCCGGGCTCAAACTGCTGGGGCTCTATCACTGGGTGTTTTTATTATCGGGATTATAGGACCTGGGGTTGGTATACTCATCCGCAAGATAGGACTTAGAAAGGTCATAGTCTCGGGC
>CAYVML010000144.1:0-2306 GCA_964452475.1 uncultured Dehalococcoidales bacterium | reverse complement strand
GCACTGGGATATTACCTTCTATCAACTGTGACCAGCCTAACCCAATTCTATATCTTCTATGGCCTCATTCTCTGTACCGGCATTGGCTGTATCACCTTAGTCAGCAACTTGACGGCTGTGGAGAGCTGGTTTATCGAGAAGAGGAGCACTGCTTTAGGTATAGCCACAACCGGTATTGGAACCGGCGGAGCAGTGATGGCACCTCTGTCCAGTCGGCTCATCTCCACATACGGCTGGCAGAACACCTTTCTCTTCCTGAGTATACTGGTTGGTGTAGTAGGAGTGGCTATTGGAGCCATTGTTATGCGCTCTCCAGAGGAGAAGAAGGAGGTCCCCCTGGGCTGGCAAGGAGCCGCAGATGCCCAGGGAAAGATATCAGAACTCGGACTCAGCCTCAAAGAAGCATTAAAGACCAGGGCATTCTGGTATATTGGCATCGCTGTAATGTTATGGGGTTGGGCTTACAGTTCAGGATTGGTCCACCAAGTAGCCTTCGCAGTGGACATAGGAATTGACAGCGTTGCCGCTGCCGGAGCTGTAGGCCTGCTCACTGCTTTCAGTATACCCGGCCGCCTGATATTCGGCAGGCTTGGCGACCTTATTGACAAAAGATACGTATTCAGCATAGGAGTCCTACTTCAGCTTATCGCCTTCATGGTATTGCTGAAAACATCAAGTCTGCATATGCTCTACCTCTATTCTCTGCTCATCGGGCTGAACATAGGCGGGCTAGCACCGATATTGCCTGGCATCACCGCCGACCATTTTGGCAGAAAGCACTTCGGCGTCATTTATGGCGTTTCTCACTTCATGCTAACAATAGGAATAATGTTGGGGCCGCTCTTCACTGGCTGGGTATTCGACACCCTAGATAGTTACTCCATCGCTTTCGTTATGGCCGCCGGCTTCAGCCTCCTGGCTATCATCGTGATCAACCTGGCAGGAAAACCTCATCATCTCGCTGAGCAACCCGTCATCCGTAGTTAAATATGCCAGTGTTTATAGCTGTCAGCCAAATGCCAGTAATTATTCTTAGCTTGTATCAAATCGGGCTATGTCATAAGATACACCCATGCGGGAGAAATTTTTTCTGACGAGCTATTACAGCCCCCTGGGAAGCTACACACTGGTAGGCTCACAACATGGTATAGTCTACATCTCAACTAAAATTGAACTTGAAGCCTTCATCCTCAAGTGGGAAAGGCAGCACATTCTGATTGGGCATGATAATAAGTATAACGATATCGCAGCGGCGGAGTTGGACGCTTATTTTGCGGGGAGTCTTCAGCGTTTCACCGTGGCACTGGACCTTAGAGGAACAGCCTTTCAATGCAATATATGGAGGGAACTTTATAACATTCCTTACGGTGAAACCCGTTCCTACCAACAGCTAGCACAGGCAATTGGTCACCCGAAAGCTGCCAGGCCAGCAGGCCAGGCAATCGGTCATAACCCTATATCCATTATCATCCCGTGCCACCGGGTAATCGGGTCAGATGGCAGCCTTACCGGATATGGTGGTGGGCTGGAGAAAAAGATAGCCCTGTTAAAGCTGGAAGGCATAAGACTGAGCGAGAACAGTATACCGCGCAGGGTAAAAGTTATACCCTTGCCCTAGATAGAACCATTCTCCATGTCCTGCTTTAACAAGCGAATAAGCTCCATGTTTAGTTTCCGGTGTAATTTCTCCGCAGAATCACCGGGCCAGTCATAGAAGCCTTTGCCACTTTTCATGCCAAACTCGCCTCGCTTAACATGCTCCTCCAGAGGGCCCCACGGTTTCTGTCCATGTCCCGTTGTTACAGTATGTACGAAATCCAGCCCAAGCAGGTCCTGCCGCTTAAAAAAACCGGTGAATGCCAGACGGCGGCCAAAACCGAATTCTATTACGTCATCCATCGTATGCGGGTCACATATCCCCTCGTCAATCAGCGCCTGGATATCACGGTTCTGTGCCCCCTGGATTCGAGAACCTACCGCCCCGGGCAAGTCCATCTCGAAGACCACCACTTTCTTACGCACCCCTCGCAGTATCCTGGCTGTTTTCTCTACCAGTTCCCAGTCAGTTTTTTCGCCACCATGAACCTCAACCAGTGGAATGAACTGCGCCGGTGAGAAATAATGAGCTCTCAGGATACGCTCCTGGTGTATGGACTTAAGAGCAATATCGGTTATCCTGAGGGCTGAGGTATTCGATGCCAGGATGACTTCGGGAGGACAGAGTACATCTAGCCGTGCAAACAGGTCTTGCTTTAATAGCAAGGTCTCCGGTGCTGACTCCACCACAAAATCAACTCCCTGCACAG
>CAYVML010000143.1:0-5133 GCA_964452475.1 uncultured Dehalococcoidales bacterium | reverse complement strand
ATGAGTCGATTGATTATGCTTTCTTTTTGCTCTAATTGCTGTTGTAGTTCTTCCATTCTCTGCATCAAGTGTAATGCAACTTCTACTCCAGCCATATTAACTCCCAGATCACACATCAGCGTTTTAATATAGCGTAAGTGGTCTATGTCGTCCTGGGAATAAAGGCGTATATTGCCGCTGGAACGTCTTGGTTGTATCAACTGGAGCTTTTCAAAATAACGTAGTACATGAGTCTCTGTCCCTAATATCCTTGCGGCTATACTTATAATATATCGTGGCTCTGAATTTGAATTCATTATATTACCTCGCTTTATACCGGCCTAAAAGATCGTAGTCGCTCGAATAGTTGTATCTCATCATTTGTTAACTCTGTTGGCAGGATTACTTTTACCTTGGCGAATAAACTGCCATATCTAGCTGTGCCTAAGTGGGGCATACCTTTTCCTGCCAGGTGAAAAACCTTACTGTTTTGAGTCTCTTTAGGGATTTTAAGCACCAGATTACCGTTCAGACCTGGTATTTCTACCTCACCACCCAGCACAGCAGTGGTTAAAGGAACAGATATCTCAGTATAAAGGTCATCACCTTTACGCTCTAAAAATCGATGTGATTTGATTCTTATTGTCAGATATAGATCACCTTTTAGCCCAGTCGAGTGGCTCACCTGTCCTTGCTGAGCAATGCGAATTTTCGAGCCATCTTT
Source organism: uncultured Dehalococcoidales bacterium (assembly GCA_964452475.1). Lineage (GTDB taxonomy): Bacteria > Chloroflexota > Dehalococcoidia > GIF9 > AB-539-J10 > JAUUZT01. Next base: position 4,430 of record CAYVML010000143.1, on the reverse strand, counting down.
TACCCCTGCAGGTATCTTAACCTCGAGGCGCTTCAAGTTTTCAGTCCTACCTGAGCCGTGACAGATACCGCAACGCCGCTTAGAGACCTTACCTGTTCCTCTACAAGCTGTGCATAATATTTGCTCCTGCAGTTGGATCGTACGTGTCTGCTCTCGGTAAGCTTCTTCCAGAGTTAGCTCTATAGGGGAGTATATATCCTGACCATGTTGTGGATGACCTGCTGCCTGGAAATCTGTTTTCAGGTTGCCAAATAAATCACTAAAAAGATCATCATAGTTGTTGAATTGGTACGCTTTTTGTCTGTTCCCGTCGGACCACATATTGTTCTCTTCTTCAGCCCTGGGGAATTGGTCAGCATATTGCCATTGATCGCCAAAGCGATCATATTTCTGACGTTTACCGTTGTCAGACAGGACTTCGTAGGCTTCATTTATAACCTTGAATTTTTGCTCTAAAGTCTTGTCTCCTGGGTTTATATCAGGATGATATTTGCGTGCTAAACTACGGTACGCCTGCTTAATTTCTTTAGCTGTGGCGTTTTTATTTACACCCAGTATCTTGTAGTAATCCTTTGCTACCATCGTTAATGTAATCTCATTATTTTTATTATCAATATTATATTAATATTTAAGATATTTGTCAATTATATATAATAAACTTGAAAAATATTTTAAATTAGTTTATACTACATATCAACTCGAGAGTGGAGTTCATAAAATACAAATGGAGGTAAAATATGAGCATAATAAGGTATAATCCTTTTTCAGAGATGGTAAGCCTCAGACAGGTCATGGACAGGTTATTTGAAGATAGCATGGTAAGACCTGTCAACTATCTGCCTGCTTTTACAGAGAGGCTATCACCAGGGGTAGATATATACCAGTCTAAGGATGAAGTAAAAGTGAAGGCAACTCTTCCAGGACTAAAATCAGATGATGTTAGTGTCGATATTAGCGATGGTGTTTTAACCATAAAAGGGGAACTCAAGAATGAAGAGGAAGTTAAGGAGGAGGATTACTTATATCAGGAAAGGCGGTGTGGTAGTTTCTGCCGTAGTTTCACCCTTCCCAATGGGCTTCAACTTGATAAGGCTGATGCCATAATGGAAGATGGCATATTGACTATCAGTATACCTAGAGCTGAAGAAACTAAACCCAGAACGATAAAAATTAAAGCCAAAGATAAGTAATGATTAACTAGTAGCTCCACTCTCTGGTTTCAACAATTCAAGGAATTGGCTCAATATCCTGGCGGTAGCTCCCCATATAATAAGCTTTCCGTAGTGGTAGTAATAACTGGTCTGGCATTGTTCTCCATAGTCTGTATGCCCGTATTTGGAAATGGTATCGTCTATCAATTTGGGTAATGGTATAGAGAATATCTGTGTTATCTCCTGGTGGTTGATCTTGAATTGGTAAGGGTGAGGGATAAGGGCAATGAATGGAGAAATGGCATAGCCACTAGTGGTAGTACTAGTATCATCCAGTTCTCCTAGTATCTCTACATCCTCGGTTTTTAATCCTATTTCTTCCTCGGTTTCTCTTAAGGCAGTCTGGAGTAGGGTAGCGTCGCCATATTTGTAGCTGCCGCCAGGGAAGCAAATCTGCCCTTTGTGATGAAACACCAAATCACTTCTCTGGGTGAACAGGATATGGAGTTGTCCTTCTTTATGGAATAAAGGAAGGAGTACGGCAGACGGTGTGAGACTTGTATCAGTAATTGTTTTTTTATGGTAGTGATCAAATATTTTCTTAAGATTCTTATTCATAGATGAAGTAATTTTAACATTTTATGAAAAACAGAATTGATTTAATTGTTGCTGCAAACAAAACTCCACGTATAAAAGTTGTCAGCATACAAGCAAAGGTACTATACTTATAAAATTGGGGTATAGTGAGTATGGCTATTAAGAGAGATTATTATGAAGTGCTGGGAGTATCACGAGCTGCCAGTGAAAATGAAATAAAAAAGGCATTTCGAAAGCTAGCATTTCAGTACCATCCTGACCATAATAAAGGTTCAGATGCGACAGAAAAATTCAAGGAGATAAGCGAGGCCTATCAGGTTCTCTCTGATCCAGAGAAGAGGGATACATATAACCGCTATGGTCGGATAGATGTGGGAGGGATGGAAGGGTTCTCTGGCTTTGGGGATCTTGGGGAAATCTTTGAGTCGTTTTTCGGTGGTTTTACTGGAACTCCGTTTGGTGGAGCTACCAGGAGTGCCTCGCAAAAGGGCGATAACCTGAGAGCCCATCTCACTCTTTCTTTCATGGAAGCAGCCTTTGGTTGTAAGAAGGAACTTGAGATACAGCGCATCGAATATTGCCCTTTATGTCATGGCATTGGCAGTAAAGCAGGTACAAATCCTGAGACATGTCCTGAATGCGGGGGTACTGGGCAGGTGAGAAGAGTGCAACAGAGCGTTTTCGGTCGCTTTAGCCGTGTTTCTCCGTGCCCACGATGCAAAGGAAGTGGTAGTATAATAACTAATCCTTGTTCTCAGTGTCATGGGCAAGGGAAGATAAAGATAAAACGTAAACTCGAAGTTGATATTCCTGCTGGAGTGGATAATGGTTATCAGATGCAACTTGATAGAGAGGGAGACGTTGGTTCATTCGGAGGAGTAGCTGGTTCTCTTTATATAGATCTTTCAGTGGAGCCACACGAAATATTCAGGAGAGAGGGAGCGGATATTCTTTGTGAATTAGCTATTAATTTCACCCAAGCTGCTTTGGGTGATGAGATAGCAGTACCGTCTCTGGATGGTGATGTGACTCTTCGTATACCAGCAGGTACACAGAGCGGGAAGATTTTCCATATAAAAGGTAAGGGAGTGCTACAGCTTAAAGGTAGGGGAAGGGGAGATCAGTATGTAAGGGTCATTGTGGTTACTCCTGAACATCTGGATAAGGAACAACGCAATCTCTTTCAAGAGTTAGCTAAGAAATTGCCTCAGGCCCGACTACCCTGAGTTGTGACCTTAAGGTTGCGAGCGTTTGCTGTTAGATTACCGAAATCAGCCAGTGCTTCGTTGGCTGGTAGGTTTTCAAAGAGAACCTGGTAAACACGATTGATGATAGGTGTTTCAATATTTAACTTTGGAATTATCTTGTGGATTGCCATAGATGTATAGATTCCTTCGGCGACCTGTGACATGGAATCGGTTATTTCCTTTAAAGGTCGACCCTTGGCTAATTCAAATCCAACATAGTGATTTCGACTGAGATTGCTGACACAGGTGGCTACAAAATCACCTAATCCTGCCAGCCCATGGAAGGTTTCAACTTGAGCCCCAAGGGCTGCTCCAAGGGAGATGACCTCCTTCCAGTTCCAGGTTACAAACGCAGCTTTAGCATTATCGCCCAGTCCCAAACCATCTATCATACCCGCCCCTAAAGCAACGATGTTTTTTAGAGCCCCACCTAGTTCCACACCTGTAATGTCGCTGGTTGGAAAGAGAAGGAATTTAGGAGAGCTTATTAAATCTCGTACTCTTTCAGCTATTGCTATGTTCTGTGATGCTATCATGGCTGCAGCAGGCAATCCCTGGGCAATTTCTTTGGCTAGATTCGGCCCTGAAAGCGCACAGATCTGCTTCTCAAACGTTGATGGAACTTCCTCTGCCATCACTTGAGACATTCTCTTACCAGTGTCTATTTCCAGACCTTTAGCGGCACTGATCAATAACATAGACTGGCAAGAGAAACATTCTGTCTTAATCTCTGTGAGGGCACTACCCAGAGTACTAGCTCGGATTCATTTAGCGATTCAGCAATGTTACTGGTTGAGGAATAGCTACGAGTGCTTTTATTTACCTCTTTGGCCTCATCGGGGCTGCGTGCCCATAAGTTTGTTACAATTCCATTGCTGCTCATCAGCGAAGCCAAAGTGTTTCCCCATGAGGTGTTACCGATAACAGTGGCTTTGATCATAGCTTATGGTGATATATTCTATCACAAACGACGCTCTGTCCCTTGCCTCAAGCGTCTGATGTTGTCTCTGTGCTGGTAGATGATTAGCAGCACTATCACAGAACTGTAAATGAGATAGACAACAGAGTCTCCATAAGCGAGTGTCAAGAGCAATGTAAGGCACCAGCTGCTAATAGCCCCAAAGATAGAGCCAGTCGACATATGCCTGGTGTGCCGTGCCAGAATGACGAGGACAACTACTCCACAGGTAGCTGCCAGTGGAGACATGATGAACATAGTTCCGAAATAGGCAGCTACTCCACGACCTCCCCTGAATTGGGCAAATACGGGCCAATTGTGTCCTGCTATCGCCACTATGCCTGCCATGGCTTGAGCAGCTTGCCAGTTTATAGAAATATTGCCAACAACTATACTTGTATTGCCTATAATCTCCTTGGCTAATAAAACTGCCAGGCCAGCCTTAAACCCATCGATGAGTAAAGTCAAAATACCCAA
>CAYVML010000142.1:0-5184 GCA_964452475.1 uncultured Dehalococcoidales bacterium | reverse complement strand
GTATATCTTCAGTAACGCTGATACTCTCCAGATCCAGATAGCCAGCTATAGTGCCTACATTGTCAGCCGTCCATGTTCCTCCACCGCTATCCCCCGGCTTAACATTATCTAATGTGAACTTCACCACATTGGTATTGTCACCATCAAGGTTCAGGTCCAGCGTCCCGGCAGTGAAGTTGTTCCCCGTGCTGGTTTCAACGTCACTGAAGTAGGCATAGATACCACCACCAACAAGTACCCCAACAAGTGCAATGATCATTATGATAAATAAAATTCTCTTTTGCATCTTTTCAACCTCCTTCTACTTTTCTATTTGTGCCTTCCTCTCCAAGTAATAGTCTATGTGCTTTTCAATTCTGTCGGTTGCCTCCCCTCCCTTATTTGTATTCTATGCTGTAATCACTAGCCGTTCATAAATCTGGTCATTGGTGAATTCCCTGCCGAAAATAAATGGTTTCAGTAAATCAACCTTGCCTCACTTAACTGATTGATTTTCTTTGACCTTGTCGGCTTCTACTTTGATCCTTTTGATATCACCCTTGGTGAACATCCTCCACCCTCGTCTGTCTCTATAAGAGGCATCATTAAGCATTCCGTTATGAACCCAGCGTAGTAGAGTAGATCTGCTTATGCCAATTAGTTGGCATGCCTCCTTGGTTGTATGGTATTTTTCCCCCTTGACTGTAGCTGGCATATACTAATCCTCCTCTATATAATCCAGATATAGTTGACATATCTCAAATATGTACTACGCCAGCCGCTTTGACAATCACCCAAAGGTACTAATTGAAGGACTAAATAGTAATAGGAAGATAGTCCTGTAGCATGTGATTAATACAATGGTAAAGCTAATATAACGTGGAGTGATGATAGAACTGGAGACCAATTGTGTTGCCATTATAGGTGAGCTTCGGAATAATTGTTAACGAATGATTCTCCTGGCATTTATTTCAAACACTCACTATGCAAGCCTCGCCTTATCGATATGCACTATAATGTCACCAACTAAAATGATATTAATAAAATGTGCCGTATGTAAGGGTAAAGTCTTTAAGTATCTCAAAGTTGGCAAAGGGAGATTACTGCACTGCTGGAAGGGGCGAATAGTGGAGGATTATAGCGCTCAAAATGAGAATGAAGTCAAATGCCGGTGCGGTAATCTAATTGGAATTGATGAAGGAAAGTGGATTAAGATGAAACAGCACTCATTTACCTGCTCAGGGACAAGAACAAAAGGTTAGCCTGCTAAGGCACCCTGTGCTCGAGTAACATCCGCCATGCCCTATACATACTTATCCTATCATAAGCCCACGGCAACATTGTCATCAGGGCTGATATTTAATAACTTCCAGTACATAGTTATACTGAAAGCTAACTTAAAGATTCTGTCTGTTGTTGAGACTAACCTTATGCAGCTTGTTTTATTAACTTATCTCTTTTACTTTTTATCAGCTATCAGCCCAGTCAGCAATAAATTATCTGCCCATCAGGTTTGTCCTGCCGCCATTGGAGGCAATAATCTCTGCACTGATAAATGACGAGTCATCAGACGCCAGGAACAGGGCAAGGTGTGCAATGTCCTCCACCTCACCCATGCGTCCAACAACAGCAGCCTCGCTGCTGACTTTTATAAAATGCTCTAGCTGTTCAGCGTTCTTCCCTTTGCGTGTCATCGACGTCAGTATCCTGCCTGGTGCAATCGCATTGACATTAATCCCATAAGGTCCAAATTCCCTTGCACAGGCTTTCGTAAAGCCATTCACAGCAAATTTAGAACTGCAATACGCAGACTGATCCTTCCCAATCGCTCCTAACGATGATGTCGATGAAATATTGATGATTTTCCCATATCTCTGTTCAACCATGTGCTTCGCTACCGCCTGCGTACATAAAAATACTCCCTTGAGATTCGTATTAATGACAGTGTCCCATTCCTCTTCCTCAAATTCAAGTATCGGCCTATTCCGGCTTACACCTGAATTATTTACCAGTATATCTATCCGTCCAAAGGTATCGATAACCTTCTGAACCATATTGATGACCTGCTCTTTGATACAAACATCCGTAGCCACCGCCAGCGAACGCCTGCCTGTAGCCTCAATCTCCCTGCAGGCTTCATTTAAGTTATCAATATTCCTGCTGCTGACAGCAACATCAGCACCCTCTCGAGCAAACTCAAGAGCTATCGCCTTTCCAATCCCTGTACCGCCACCAGTTACCAGGGCAATCTTATTTTCAAGCTTCATCAAATCCTCCTTTTATTATTAGAATTGTGAGAACACCAGCTATTTGCCAGCTCCATGAGATCATCCTGTTTCTGCTGTTCAGAATAGAGTATCCCGAATATCATTGTCAAGGCTACCTTGCCATTATGGACCATATTGAAAAGAGACCTGCCAAGCTGTGTAGACTCGCGTCCCTGTATACGCGGCCGGCAAGCACATAACCTAGTTCCACTAGTTTCTCTACTGCTCGCGTCCCTGTATACGCGGCCAGCAACGCGTTGGTGCTAATACGAAACCGTTATGCTATTCTAGATGAAATGGTATAAATGGAGATACAGGAGGGAGCAGCAATGAACAATAGCAATGAGCGAGTAAAGACTGAGGTAGAAAAAATTTCTTTAGTCGATACACATGAACATATCATGCTTGAGTCAGAACGAAACGAATGCGCTGAAGATTTCAGCTACCTTTTTGCACATTACAACTCAAGTGACATGATATCGGCAGGATTATCCCCGCGGATGATGGAAGCCATCCGCCTGCCGATACGACAGGTGAGAGTTGATACCTATCGACGCCGCAAAGTTCGCCGTTTTATTCCGGAACCAGAACGCACAGACATGTCCCTTGATGAGCGCTGGCAGGCAATGGAGCCGTTCTGGGAGATGATCAGGAATACAGCCTATGCCAGGCAGACTTTGATAACCATCCGGGATATATACAGCATTGCTGATTTGAATCGAAATACCTACCAACAGCTTTCCAAAGCAATCTCAAGATCCAGAAAACCAGGCTGGTACCGGTACGTCCTGAAGGAAAGGGCTAATATCGCCGTATCCGTCGTCGACCTCCAGAGCCTGGAGGTTAATCGCAATTTTTTCGTTCCTACCATGCGCCTCGACCATTTCATTGGCGTACAGTCAAGGGTTGACCTTGGAGTACTCGAAAGCGAATCGGGGGTGGCTATCCATTCACTGGACGACCTGGTCAAAGCTATGCAGGCAGTGCTAAAGAATTATAAAGAAAAGGGTGCAGTGTCAGTGAAAAGTGCTCTTGCCTATAACCGCGTACTGAAGTACGAAAAAGTCTCACGACATGAAGCTGAAATCGTCTTTAACCGCATTGCCAGGCATCTTGGTGAAGGTTCATCATGGCTGGAGTCCAAAGCATTGCAGGACTACATGATGCACCAGGTAATACGCGCTGCAATCGAAAATGAATTGCCAATCCAGATACATACCGGTCTGCAGGAAGGCAATGAGAATATCATCACGAACTCCAACCCTGTTCACCTGATTAACCTTTTTATTGAATACAGAGAGGCTAAATTTGACCTCTTCCACGGTGGCTATCCCTATATCCATGAATGGGCAACCCTGGCGAAAAATTTCGCCAATGTAACTGCCGATATTACCTGGCTGCCCATTATTTCCCCGGAAATTGCCAGACGTCTACTGCACGAGCTTATCGAGACGGTTCCTGGCAACAAAATCATGGCTTTTGGCGGCGACTCAATGACAGTCGAGATGGCGTATGGGCATGCCCGGATGGCACGCCAGTTGGTGACTCGTGTCCTTTCAGAAAAGATTGACGAGGGCTATCTGGATGAGGACGAAGCCGTGGTGCTGGCACGGAGAATGCTCAGTGACAACCCGGCGTCACTTTTTAAATTGAATATCGTTTGATGAACCTGCGCACTGGCCTGATTTCCTAAAAGCAGTCCGACAGTATTATTTAATTGGCGCAACCTCAACTATTTTCGCACAAACTTAATTAGTGGTATATCTACTGGGGGTAGTTCACCAGCACCGCTCAGAATAGAGTATTCCAAATGGCATTGTTAAGATTATCTTCCGACAATTATCCCTACCGCTATAATGCTTGCAAGAATAGCAAAACCTTTCAGAGCAGGTGGCATATTGCCTGTCATCCAGAACTACCATCTCTACACTTCGCTTAGTACCATTAGTCTCTTCTGTTCCTCTTTGTTCAATGTCACCTTCTCCTTCATGGTGACATTTCCTCTGAACATTTAACCGATGATAAAATCGTAGAACATTAATATAAGGCTCAAAGTATGCGGAGGCTGAGATACATAGATAAAAGCTGTGGTATGTTTAGTAATGAAATTAACATAGCCTAAGGAGTTACCAGGATGAGAAAGGCGGGCAGCTTCTACTTTTTCAAAAGAGAGCCCGTTGTTCTGAAGGATAGATATGAGTGCTGGAGAAGGCTAGCGGAGCATTTAAGCTTTAGCACCCCTGAGAGATTGAGGGTAGAATAGTCTCTTCCAATACAAGATGAACCTGAAGGGAGGGATGATTTCTAACTCAAGATGAGCCTGAGATAAGAGGCAACTCGTTTATGATTGGGACATGCGACTGATCATGAACGACGGATAATTACAGACAGAAGGGCAAGTAAAAGGATTTTTAAAGGGGAGTGAGGTGGTGGATTTCAGTGGGTAAAAGACCACTGAGAAATATAATTGGATAGAGAGATGCTGATAAGGTTTAGATATCACCGGCTTAAAAGAGCTGAGAAAGGAGTGATACGGCGATATATCAAGAGGATTACGGGCTATTCTCAGTCACAGGTGTCACGGCTAATAACAGAGTACAAACGAAGGGGAAGATTAAAACGGATGCCATAGCGAAGACAACGATTCCCCAGGAAGTATATGCCAGCAGAGGTTATGTTATTAAGGAAGGCCCGGTTACATTCGAAGAGACACAGTACATAAAGGAGATATGAACGGTAGCAAAGGGGTATACCATATCAATGTAATGGATGGGGTTACCCAGTGGGAAACCATAGCCTCTGTGGAAAAGATAGCAGAAGCTTACCTGGTGCCGGTATTAGAATCCATGTTACTACAAATCCCCTTCGTTATCAGGGGCTTTCATTCGGATAATGGCTCTGAATTTGTGAATCTGATTATGGCGCAGTTGCTGAATAA
>CAYVML010000141.1:0-5200 GCA_964452475.1 uncultured Dehalococcoidales bacterium | reverse complement strand
CCAGGTAATCTCGTACCACCTTTTCATCATCTATCACCAGTATCCTCCCCACGACTATTTTCTCTTTCTCCGCCGGGTCATCTGTAGCCATTCCATCCTTAGTTCCTTCAGTGGTCAAAGGTAGTTCCACCACGAAGGTGGCCCCCTTATTTTTCTGGCTCTTCACGTATAGCCTGCCTCCATGCTCAGCTATAATCCCATGTGACAGGCTCAACCCCAGTCCGGTACCCTGACCGACTTTCTTGGTAGTAAAGAAAGGGTCGAATACCTTATTCAGATTCTCCTCCGCTATCCCGGGACCGTTATCTTTGAACGATATCCGGATGGCATCATCAACAAGCTCCGTTTTCACCTCCAGCCTGCCGCCACTGTGTGCACTTTCCATCTCCTGCTTGGCGTTCACCACTATATTAAGAAATACCTGCTTCAACTGTCCTGCATCTGCCATGGTACATGGCAGTCCAGCCTCCAGCCGGGTTGTCATGGTTATATTACTGGTCTTCATTTCATAGCGCATCAGATTCAAGGTGCTTCGCACAGTATTGTTGATATCCGTAAGGGTTTTACTGGGCTTGCTCTGCCGTGCGAAGGTGAGCAGTCTCCCTATTACTCCCGCCATTCTCTGCCCCCCATCGCTGATGATACGGAGCTTCTTTTTGACATCATCCGGAAGGTCATCTCTTCTCTGCAGTATCTGGGCGAAGCCTATCACCCCGGTAAGGGGGTTATTTATTTCATGCGCGATCCCCGCTGCCATCTCTCCCACCAGCGCCAGTCGACTGGCCACCTGCGCCTTGCGCTCTATCTGCTGTTTCTCTTTCTCCATCTTCCTGCGACTGCTGATATCTTGCGTTATGCTAATCACATAATCATTCTCTCCTGACCTGACTAATGTGAGTGTTGCTTCAACAGGCATAAGCGAGCCATCCCTGCGGTTTACCTCGAATCCACCCACGAAATGCCCTTTCTCTTTAACTTCCTCCAATATCTTCTCGCATCTTCCCTGCCTTCGGAGTTCTACCAGATCATGCACATTCATCTTTAAAAACTCCTCCCAGGTATAGCCTCGCTCCCTTAGAGCAGTCTCGTTGGCATAATAAATATTCCCGCTTATATCACTCAGGATTATCCCGCTCATGGATTTGTTCAGCATCTCTAACCTCAACTTTGATTCTTCCTCTGCCTTATGCCTGCAAAGTGTTAGCTCAATGGTGCTATACAATTCCCCACCCGTAAATGGTTTGACAATATGTCCAAATGCATTCGTAAGCTCTATGCGCTGTATTATTTCCCTGCCAGCATTAGTAGCAAGGAAGACTGAAGGAATATCAAATAGATTATGGATTTGCTCGGCGATTTCAATACCATCCATATCCCCCTTTAATATGATATCTATTAATACCAGGTCAGGCCGTACCTCCTCTGCTTTTTTAATGGCCTCTTTACCAGAAAAGGCAATCGCAGGAACAGCATATCCCATCCTCTCCAGCATGCTCTGCATATCACTGTCAGCCACGTCTTCAGCTCTGACGACCAGTATCTTTACCTTTGCCACAGCATTATTCCTCCCCCCGTTCATATCCTCACTTTATTCCGGACTCACCCTGTTTGTACCAGAGTATATTTATCTTATCCAGAATATAATTATTTATAATAGTAGTAGACAATAACATACATAGTTTCTTTTACGCTGTCAACTGTAACAGGGTAAATATCTTCCGCTTCCAGTGATTGCGAGGCAGCTTTGCTGCTGCGGCAATATGGGAGTGTGCTCGGTCACCCCGGCATTACATTCCATCCAACACCACGCCTCCTAGATTGCTTCGTTGCTATCGCTCCTGGCAATGACGGTGAGATGGGCATATTGCTTCACTTCGTTCGCAATGATGGCGGAATGTCATTCCTGCGAAGGCAGGAATCCACACCAGCCAGGGCTGTATAGCTGACAACGATAAATCCGCAGAGGCTCGACCCTAACTCCTCTTAAAGAAATGATGCTATGATACCTCAATATTTATTAAAGTCAGGAGGGTTTAAATGTCTAAAAATGCAGGGTTTATCGGCCTCGGGAAAATGGGAAAATGGATGGCGTTAAATCTCATTAATGCTGGTTTCAATCTCACCGTTTACGACATCGATACAGCATCGATGGCTTTCCTTTCCAGTCACGGTGCCGAAGCAGTCGCTTCACCCGCCGAGATGGCGGAGAAGTCCGATGTGATTATATTCAGTCTGCCCGATGCAACGGTGGTGGAAAGCGTCGTCATGGGAGATAACGGAATAGTGCATGGGTCAAAGGAAGGCCTGATACTGGTGGACTGTGGCACCAGCGATTATTTCTGGACGATGGACTTTGGAGCATCTTTACAAAAGCGTGGAATCCGTTTCATAGATGCCCCGGTGACAGGCCTTGAATATAGAGCTAAAGACGGCACCCTGACCATCATGTTCGGTGGCGATGAGGCTATTCTGGAAGAGGTTCGACCGGTGCTCGATGCTATCGGCAACACCGTAATCCACATGGGAGCTGCCGGTAAGGGTCAACTCAGCAAAATGACCAATAACCTTATCTACGATGTTAATCTGGCTGCCCTCGCTGAGGTGCTCTCCATGGCAGTAAAGCTCGGTCTGGAGCCGGAGAAAATCACACAAGTCATCAACACCGGCTCTGGTCACAGCTTTGCCTCCGAGTTTTTCCTGCCCCATATACTGGAAGGCGAGTTTGACAACAGCTATTGGATGGAGAAGGCATATAAAGACCTGGCAGCCGCCGCTTCGATTTCAGCACAGAAAAAAATACCATTACCGGTGTCCCATGCCGCTACCACTACCTACCAGATGGCGCTGGCCTCCGGCCTGGGAAAGGAAGACAAGGGAGCCATGATCAAGGTGTTTGAAAAAATCAACGGCGTAAAATTCCGCAGGAAGCAGTAAAAATAATCCTCCTAATAAGAGCGAGGAGTTGATTTATGGATAAATTGATTATCACCGTTGCCCCGACCGGTAATGTGCCAGTAAAAAAGATGAATCCCAACCTCCCGGTAACTCCTGATGAAATCTCCGAAGATGTCCGCCGCTGTGCAGATGCCGGCGCTTCACTTTTCCACATCCATGCCAGGGATTCCCTGCAAAAACCAACCCTTGATACTTCCGTGTTCCGCGAGATTGTTACGCGTATAAAGAGGAGCTCGCCCGGGGTGATTATCCAGCTTTCTACCGGCGGACGTGCCGGCAAAGACTGGCAAGCCCGGATGAATCCCATACGGCTGCTCCCGGAGATGGGCTCGTTTACCACCGGCTCAAACAACATGCCGGGCATCATCTACGAGAATTCACCGCAGTTTATCGAGGCACTGGCAGGGGTATACAAAGAAACAGGAGTAAAACCGGAGATAGAGGTATTCGAAACAGGGATGATTCACAATGCCCTGTACCTTCAACGGAAAGGATTAGTCGAGGCTCCACTCCACTTCAATTTTGTGCTTGGCGTCCCCGGCGCCATGCCTGGTACGGTGAAAAATTTGCTCTTTCTGTCAGAGAGCATCCCCATAGGGTCGACCTGGACGGTGACAGGAATCGGTAAGACAGAAATTCCGCTTTCAACGGCTGCACTTGTCATGGGCGGTAACGTACGGGTTGGTCTTGAGGACAACCTCTTTATGGCTGATGGCTCACCCTCCAGTAACATCAGGCTGGTGGAAATAGTGGTTGCCATCGCCAGAGAAGTCGGCAGGGAGATCGCCAGCCCCGACGAAGCCCGTTCCATACTGTCACTCGACCCGAACAAGAAGGACAGGGTGCTAAGCTCTTAGTTAGCTATTACTGCGTCCCTTCTTCACTTATCTACCGGTCAGCTTCATGCCGGCGCCCATGCCCACCCCGATGCCCAGCGGGGCAGCTACCTCGGTCAGCACCCGTGAAACCGCCTCTTTCAGGCTGTTCTTCTGTTCCTTGCTTATCTGATACCTGGTCTTTACCAGGCGAGCGATGGCATTTGCCGCCGTAAGCTGCAGGTCTATCCTGCCTGGATGGTTCTCTACCAGCTCCGCCAGCTTTAATCTCAGCAGGGCTATCTCCTGGTCGAGCCCCTGCACCTCAAGCGCCTCCTCCATAAGCAGTTTCTCTGCCTCGGTCAGGGCATGACTGTAGAAACTACGTTTCGGCCTTACCTGCTCAGGCTTCGATGCTACCTTCCTGCCCATTACTACCTTTCTTCCCTATTCTTATTGCCATTCCCTAGGCGCGAAGGATTAACGGATATGTGGATTTCTGCTTTCGCAGGAATGACAGGAGAAGAGGCAGCAAGGAGTCTAAGAGAGGTAGCATCAGTTAACTTGTGAAATACATGATTGTCATGAGAGGGAGATGTGACCTTGTTAGATGCAGGACCGACTTCGCAGGGCTCAGAAATAATGGCAGGCGAAGCAAGCTTCCCTCTTCCTGTGATACTTGCCTTCACCAGACCATAGACCAGTGCATGCGCTGCCAGGTCATAATTCCCTTTTTGCAGAGCCACATGCAGCACCTTTAAACTGTTACCCATGGATGTTTTCTCCTTTTCATTGTGTTCCGAATTCATAAATCTCATTTCGCCAGGATAACCTTCCAGTGTCAGCTCCTGACAAGGTGCCCGTACCGTCCTGTGGTATATTTATTCACCACGCGCAGGCTCTTTACAGCTGAACCAGGTTCCATCCCGACTGCCGATTTGTTTTTCCTATTGTTGTAAGATTTTCCAGGAAGGACATGATAGCGCGTATTCCTTCCCTTGCCATCCCGGGTAATGCTCACTTGAATCCAGTTACCATCATGGGCAATCAGCTGGATATCCTTTAACGATTCCTCGCCAAACTCCCAGTCCTGTTCCTCTTCATCTACCAGCAGCTTTATCTGGTACCGCCAGCGCCGGGACAAGCCTCTGAGGCAGCAGGGACAGCCCTCTCCGAGGCATGGCTCAAGGCGGCTACCCGTCCAGTGCTTGGCAACGCTCTTGATAGTTGAGATATCGATTGCCGCTTGTATCACCTGTCCTTCCTTAACCCTGAGCCACATGGTGCAACCTCCTTTTCTTTCCGTAAGCTGGTTCTCTTTCCACTGCTTAAGCTTAAGCTTAAGCTTTTGTTACTGCTTCTCTTATCCCCGGTAATATTAGAAAGGCTTCCGTTTCTGCTTGTGAAGGTGGGTCCTTCTACGCCTACCT
>CAYVML010000140.1:0-5218 GCA_964452475.1 uncultured Dehalococcoidales bacterium | reverse complement strand
GTGGAATTTATCGGACCACTGAAATAGGCCATATAGCTTATTGTGCTGATTCAAAAGCATAGAGGGGGTAAATAACTACCTCCTACTGCCACGGAGTGCAGAAATAATAAAGCTTATAGCAGTAAAAATCAGTGCTACCAGTAAAGTATCCTGCATACCGTTTGCTGTAGATAAGCTCAATACCGCTTCTGATGACAATCCTCGGGGCGCCAGTTCGGTAGCATGGGAGAGACTGCTGGAGGCGAACAGACTACCAGCTATAGCAAGCCCAATTGACATACCGAGTTGCCGAAGTAAACCAACCATGGCAGCGGCTGTCCCAAGTCTCTCCTGTGAGACAGTACCCATAATTGCGCTTGTGTTAGGGATGATAAAAAGCCCCATTCCCAGTCCAACCACTACCAGTACCGGCACAATATCTGTTACCGGAGTATCAATGCCGAACCTCCTGAGCAAAAATATACCTGCAGCAATCAGGACCAGGCCCGAGCCACAGAGCAAACGGGTCCCCCACCTGTCCGAAAGTCTCCCACTCAGGGGAGAGATCACCAGGCGCACGGCAGGAACAGTAACCAGCAGCAACCCCGCCTCGGAGGCCGGAAGAGAAAGACTTTGAATCAGATAGAAGGGCATCGTGAAATCAACAGCCGTAGTAGACATATAGAGCAATACATGGCTGCCACTGGCAGTACTGAACAGTCGACTCGAGAAAAGTTTTAATTCCAGCACTGGTTGAACTGCACGTCTCTCCGCCACTATGAACAAACACAGTAATAACAGACCGCCAATTCCCATTATCAATACCAATGGAGAAGTCCACCCAAGGCTCTGCCCACGGTTCAGCACAAAGAGCAGAGAAGGACTCGCCAGTAATATAATACCTGCTCCAACAAGGTCAAACCGCCCTCTATGTTCTGGTAAGGTTTCTTCCTTGAGCAAGAGAAAAGCGATCACCACCCCGAGAACCGAGAGGGGCAATCTCAGTAAAAAAATGGAACGCCAGCCAAGCGTATCGAGTAGAATACCACCAACTGCCGGGCCACTGAGCAAACCCATAGAAACCACCGCTCCGATTATTCCAAGTGCTTTCCCTCGTTCCTTAGCAGGAAATGCCGCCGTTATAATGGCATTTACCGTAGCTATCGACATGGTAGCACCGATAGCAAATACAAAGCGGGCTGATAACAACTGCCCAAAGTTCTGTGATAACGAACAAAGGAGCAGCCCCAGGCTGGAAACCACCAATCCCAGAGAAAATACCCTTTTTCTTCCAAAAGTATCTGCTACCTTCCCTATAGTAAGCATCATCCCCGTTCCCACCATTAAATAAATGAGCTGTACCCAGATTACACTATTGGGCCCTACTTCAAAGACCTCTCCCAGTCGAGGCAGTGCGATGCGCATCATCCCCATATCCATGGTTGAAACCAGGGCACCTAACGCACCAGCTACCATAGCCTTCCACTTGTAAGGAACGCGAATCTCAGCCTTATTCATCTACTAAATCCGTTTCTATCCATAACTATCTGCCGGGTTTTCTATACTGATATTCAGTAAAAAGACAGGGGGATAACAATCCGTTATGGTATCAGTTTCTACTTCTTTAGAAAACCAGCCTCACTGAAAGAAAAAGGATTACACTTTACGAGTGAAAGCAACTGCTTGAGTCTAAGTATTTTTATAATGAGGCGAAAGCACTGTCCAGGGGATTAAACTAAACAGAACCTGCTAGTTCTGGTTAAAGCCTTTATTGATATCGTTGAGGAACTTTTCAATTTCGGGAGACAACTTGGGCGACTCTTCGCTTAGCTTGCTGTTTTGAGATTCATAATACTGCTCCAGGCGGCGAACCACTCTCTTGAGTTGGGGCTCTCTATCCACCGCCACACTGATCTCCTGATACTGCTCTTGAGCTTGCTTGCTTATGGACTCAAGGTCAACGGTAAAATCATAGAAAGCACAAAGCAACTCCATTAGGCGCAATTGAGCCGTATAATCTTCATCCATTTGTGTATACTGGGGCAGATGCACCACCAGGCTGGCAGTCTCAATACCATATTGAGACGCTTCCTGAGATATCAGGTGGGTGATAGTACCTGGTCCTTCATAATTACTGGGCTGTACTCCCATGCTCTCCAGCAGCTCTTTGCCAGCACCGGTAGCAGAGCCGCTGACAATCAGGGGCCGTGTGTGGGGTACCGAATCATACATGGCTCCAAGTAGCATATACCTGGTTACACCAAGCTTCCGTAGCACCTTCACCACCGAAGCAGAGTAGAACTCGCCGAACATATGTGGCTCCCTCAGCTGGAAAAAGACCAGGTCATTCTTCCCTGGCCGCCTTGCATAGCTGATATTCGAGTTTGGGATATCCATCACGCGCCGCCCCTCAACCAGATAGATATGCGGGCGATAGCGCGTGAAATCATAGAACAGACCTGGCTTGAGTAAGTTCCCTAACTGATGAGCCCCAAGGTGTGCTTCCACAGTTTCGATAGCCATGCTGCCTGCTCTACCAACATTTATCCAGGGACGAAGTACAGCAAAAGCATGAGGCTCATGCAACTCAGGCACCGGTTCTGTTAACAGAAATGCACCAGTAATCATAATACTATGTTATCACCAGGTGGAGCCATGAGCAAATCACCAGCACCGGCCGCTTTTTATTATAGTCACTGAATCCAACAGAAATTTTAGCGGGAACATTCAGCTTGTCTTATGAAGGTTGCAGCCATCCAGTACATGACATATACCTTTATTGCCAATGAGCAATTTAGGCATTACAATACATAGCATCAAAGATACCTATGCTTGAGTGACAGCATAACAGCAGCGAGCTAACTTGAAGGAGGAGAATCGAAATGGATGTTGCGGAAGCCATAAGAAAGAGACAGAGCATACGTGCCTACGAGGATAAGCCAATATCAGAGGAGAAGCTGAACAGGGTACTCGAAGCAGCTCGCCTGGCTCCGTCAGCCAGCAACAGGCAGTCATGGAAATTCATAGTGGTGAAGGATGCTCAGCGACGGCGGGAACTGGCCATGGCTGCAAGTGGACAGAGCTTCGTTGGAGAAGCCCCGGTAATTATCGCCGCCGTAGCTACAGAACCCAAAAGTATTATGACCTGCGGGGTTCCCCGATATGCGGTTGACCTGGCTATAGCGATAGAGCATATGGTGCTGGCTGCGGTAGAAGAAGGGCTGGGAACCTGCTGGATTGGTGCCTTTTCACAGGAAAGGGTGAAGGAAATTCTCAGGGTGCCAGAGACATACCAGGTAGTTACTGTGCTCCCCCTAGGGTTCCCGAGGCATGTAGGAGGAACTAAAGTGCGTAAGTCGCTCCAGGAGATAATATGCTATGAAACTCTTACTGAATGAGAACTAAGTCTGTAAAATAAGATTTTTCTTATCGCATACAGAATTCTATTTGCATTCAGTTCCAGCTATCCTATATTCAGGGTGTATGATTCACCTTCGAGGGAACAATCCACGCAGCAATATCGAGATGCCGATGGCAATCAGTATCACGGGCCAGATGACACGCCATCCCACCACACCCTGTAGCCCAATCCCCAGCAGGATTAACGCCAGGATTAACCTTCTTCCCACTGGCCTGGCGTATTCAGGCCACAGCAGATAAATCAGCATCCCCAACAACACAATAACCCCTGCCCCCACAAAAATAAGCGACCAGACCCCCCAGCTCGTCGAGGCTGTTATAAAATTCACTTCACTCGGCAGAAGTACCATCCCTGCCCAGATAAAGCTAGCAGCCCAGGTAACTATATTAACTAAATCGCGCGGCAACTTCTGACGCCGGGGCCTTCTTTCAGCCATATCCTCAGTAGCCTCTTTTGCCGTCTTTTCATCGTGTAACTGCCTGACCATAGACCTTCTCTATAAGAAATATGGCGATGTAGTCATCCAGACACCGACCTATATAATGATATCAGCCAGAGGGCGTTTGGGAACATGGTGTACTCCTTCTTTATCCCTCCAATACTCGATATCACCGTCGGAGCCAACAGTTTCCAGAACCACTTTTTCCCCAGGCTTCCCCAGGGCTATTACCAGGAGTATCTCATAGCGGCCTGCTATACCAAGCGCTGAGCGAAGACCATCCCTGTCCACCGAAGCCAGCATACAACCGCCCAATCCTTTTTCCACTGCTCCAAGCAGGATGCTTTGGGCTGCTATTCCACAGTCATAAGCGAAAGACTCACTTACACCTGTATCACCAAGCAAGATAACATATGCCGATGGTCTCTCCCCTTCCACCGGTCCTGCCCAGTCCTTGAGGTATGCAGCCCAGACAAGCTTAGAAAATACCAGGGCATTCTTCTCCACGTCACAAGAGAGCAAATACTTTAACGGCTGTCTGTTTCCCGCCGATGCAGAAAGCCTAGCAAGCTCAATAAGCTCCTCTAAGGTATCAATTTCTATGGAAACTTCCTGTTGGAACCGTCGATAGCTTCTATTGGTCATCACGATATCTTTTATCATAGTCACCTCCTTCGGGCATCATGGTAACAGAATATTACCATTTGTGCGATAGCTAAACCACTACAGTTACTGGCTGGCATCCGGGTATTTGCACTTTTTTATCATGCTTGGTATAGTTTAAAGACAACGGGTACTAATCATTGTCAGTAGTACGGAGAAATTATACCAACAGCAAATAATCAAATAAAAGGAGATAGATATGGCAGAGTTAATGACTGTAGAGGAAATTGCGGTATACCTGAGGCTTACCAAGAGAACTATATATCGATTGTTAAAAAAGGGAACTATCCCTGCAGTTAAAGTCGGCAACAAATGGAGATTCGATCATACAGTTATAGATAACTGGCTTAAACCCAAGATGGGAGAGGACAAGGTCCGTGTACTGGTTATTGATGATGACTCAGTTATAGGATTACTCTTCAAAGAGGCCCTGGAACCATTAGGACACACAGTGGTATCCACAGGCACCAGCAGCGAGGGCATAGAGTATGCTGAGCGGCTGACCTTCGATATGGTCTTTCTCGACCTGAAAATGCCCAATATAGATGGCGCAGAAGCCTTGGCTCGTATTAAAAAGGTTAAACCCAATTTGCCGGTTACCATCGTCACGGGCTATCCTGACAGCGATATAATGGGAAGAGCTCTTGAGCATGGTCATTTCAGTATTATGAAAAAGCCCTTCGGCCAGGCTGAAATCATCAGAGCAGTAGAAATGA
>CAYVML010000139.1:0-5233 GCA_964452475.1 uncultured Dehalococcoidales bacterium | reverse complement strand
GGAATTTGTAGTTGGGAAAGGTGAGAGACAAACCACTGGCGATATCAGCCTTGCTCCTCGGGCAAAGAAGGTTATTGAGCTGGCAGTTGATGAGGCACGTCGCTTCAGTTCTAACTATATAGGCACTGAGCATCTGCTTCTCGGCCTATTACGAGGGAAAGATGGAGTAGCTAGTAATGTTCTGGATAGCCTTGACATTACCCTTGAAAAAACACGAGAGGAAGTCAATAAGGTCATACGACAACAAGCAACTCATGCTCGTGCTGCACGTAGCTCGTCACGCACACCCACTCTGGATCAAGTTGGTACTGATTTAACCGCTCTTGCGCGTGCAGGAAAACTTGACCCCATCATTGGACGCAGTAAAGAAATCGAAAGAGTAATCCAAATTCTAAGTCGCCGCACTAAAAATAACCCTGCCCTTATTGGTGAGCCTGGTGTTGGAAAGACAGCTATCGTCGAAGGCTTAGCCGAACACATAGTGGCAGGAAAAGTTCCTGAAGTATTACAAGGTAAGAGAATAGTTGTTCTGGACATAGGGTCTCTGGTGGCAGGGACAAAATACCGTGGGGAATTTGAAGAGAGGCTAAAGAAAATTATTGAGGAAGAGAAGACCGCCGGCAATTGCATCCTCTTCATTGATGAGATGCAGACAATTGTGGGTGCTGGTGCTGCTGAGGGTGCTGTTGATGCCGCTAATATTCTGAAACCACCCCTATCACGAGGAGAATTACAATGCATTGGCGCTACCACTCTGGACGACTATCGTAAATATGTAGAGAAAGATCCAGCCCTGGAAAGGCGTTTTCAGAGTGTCCTGGTAGCTGAACCAAGCATAGAAGATAGCCTGGCCATTCTGCGAGGCATTGCTAGTCGTTATGAGGAATTTCATCATTTAACCATAAGTGATGAAGCTTTGCAGTCAGCAGCTTCACTGGCTGCCAGATATATACCGGATCGACGCCTCCCTGATAAGGCTATCGATTTAATAGATGAGGCAAGCTCTCGGGTACGTATAAAGCGTGGTAGCGCTCCTATGGGACTGACTGAGGCTAGACAGGCTCTTGAGAGTGTACGCAAAGAGAAAGAAGTAGCCATTGCTGATCAGCAATATGAGTATTCCGCAGAGCTACGCGACCGCGAGGTTCAATTAATAGAAAAACTCAACTTGATGGAGAGAGAATGGCAAATCAAGCAGGAAGAAGGGAAACCTACCGTCACGGCAGATGATATCGCAGAAGTTTGTAACATGTGGACGGGAATTCCAATAGTACAATTAACCAGCGCCGAAACTGAGCGTCTCCTTCAGATGGAAGAAACCATTCATCACCGAATAATCGGCCAGAATGAAGCGATAAGCACCATAGCCAAGGCAGTCAGAAGAGCACGGGCGGGATTGAAAGACCCACGGCATCCAATCGGCGTCTTTATATTCTTAGGACCAACTGGTGTGGGCAAAACTGAATTAGTCAGGGCTCTGGCAGAATTCATGTTTGGTAGCGAAGACGCCCTAATTCGAATAGACATGTCAGAATTTATGGAACGCCATGCAGTAGCTCGCTTAGTCGGGGCACCACCAGGTTATATTGGCTATGAAGAAGGGGGACAATTAACCGAGGCAGTTAGACGTAAATCTTATTGCTGCATCCTTCTGGATGAGATCGAGAAGGCACATTACGACGTATTCAATATGCTACTACAGATTTTTGATGACGGCCATCTAACAGATGCAAAAGGACGTCGGGTTGATTTCCGCAACAGTATTATCATTATGACCAGTAACATAGGTGCCGAACTTATTAAACGAGAAATGAATATCGGCTTCACTACCCATATTGAGAATAAGCAAAATCAGCAAGCTGAATATGAAAAGATGAAAGGTAAAATCCTCGGGGAGATGAAGAAAAAGTTCCGCCCTGAGTTCCTTAATCGCCTCGATGCCACGGTAGTATTTCACTCCCTGAATAAAGAGCACATTCGAAAGATCGTTGATTTAATGCTCTCTCAAGTTGTCAATTCCTTAAAGGAAAAGGACATCGTCCTAGAAATTACCGATTCTGCAAAGGATTTACTGGGTGAAAAAGGCTACGACCCATCTTTTGGCGCACGTCCTCTACGTCGTACAATACAGAACATGCTTGAAAATCCTCTCTCTGAAGCACTGCTACAAGGTGAGTTTTCAACTGGAGACACTGTAGTGGTAGATACTGATAATGAAAAGATTGTAATCAGACCATTGATTAAGGAAGCCTTACGGACGTAGTCAAAGACCAATAGATAAAATAGCACTATCCGTAAAATAGAGATAGTTGTAATCACCAGGAGAACTATCATAAATATCGGATAACCGATATGAAAGCCAACGGCGGGGGTAAATCTAAACTTAAACATATCTTTATTTGCCAGCAATGTGGCAGAGAAAATGCTAAGTGGCTTGGACGGTGTCCCAATTGTGGAGCCTGGAACAGTTTTGTTGAGACAGTTATTAGTCGTTCCCCGATTTCGTCCAGCCACCTGAGTTCTACAGAAAACAAGCCGCAAGAGCTTTCCCAGGTCAATAGTGCTTCACACTTTCGTCTTCCCCTTGGCTTTACTGAAATGAACCGGGTTCTTGGAGGTGGCCTGGTACCTGGTTCATTGATACTTGTCGGAGGAGAGCCAGGTATTGGCAAATCTACCTTGTTGGTGCAATTATCAGCAATATTCGCTAAAACTAACAATCCTGTAGCCTATGTTTCCGGGGAAGAGTCTGTTAACCAGATCAAACTTAGAACAGAACGCTTGAATATAAACACCCAGGGGCTTTTCGTTCTCCCATAAACCAATTTACTCGCTGTTCTGGATCATTTAGAGAGGCTTTCTCCTCGTCTTGTGGTAATAGATTCAATTCAAACTATGTATTTAGAAGAGATCGCAGGAGTGCCTGGCAGTATAAGCCAAATACGTGAGTGTACTCTGCAGTTAATGCATTGGGTCAAACATAATAATATACCAGCCTTCATCACAGGCCATGTAACCAAGGACGGGTCAATCGCCGGACCCGGGGCATTAGAGCATATCGTTGATGTAGTACTCTACCTTGAAGGAGAAGCCTTTAGTAATTATCGAATAGTAAGAAGTGTTAAAAATCGCTTTGGTTCTACCAATGAAGTGGGCATATTTGAGATGTGTCATGATGGAATGAAAGAAGTAAAGAACCCTTCTGAAGTCTTCCTATCCAAATATAATGACGCCTCAATTGGTTCCGTTGTGGTGCCACCACTTGAGGGAAGCCGACCCTTGCTTGTGGAAATCCAGGCTCTAACTACACCTACAAGCTTTAGTTCTCCTAGACGCATTGCCAATGGAATTGACTTTAACCGTCTGCTACTCATCAGTGCTGTACTTACGAAGCGTGCCGGATTAAGGCTTTACAGCCAGGATATCATAGTAAACGTAACTGGAGGATTAAAAATAAACGAGCCAGCAGTAGATCTTGGGGTTGCCTTAGCCATAGCTTCCAGCTTTTACGACAGGAAATTAATCTCCAATTTAGTTGTCCTGGGAGAATTAGGACTAAGTGGAGAATTAAGGGCCGTTCCCCAGATAGAGAGAAGGATTACTGAGATAGCGAGATTGGGCTTTAGCTCATGCTTGCTCCCCAAACTTATCTCGAGACCCTCGGCTATAGTGAATGCTCCCGCTCTCCTCGAAGCAGGTACTATCGCTGAAGCTCTACATTTCGGCCTTGAGAAAAAGAAAAGGAAAGCTGCCAATGAATAACAAACCCCGATTGGGAGCTATCATCGTCGCAGCCGGCAAAAGTGAACGTATGAATGGCATAGACAAAATATTCGCCCTTTTGAAAGATAAAACCTTGCTGGAATGGTCAGTGGACACATGCCAAATGTGCCAACTAATCCAACAAATAATCATCGTCCTGGATGAGAATAATTTGAAGACAGGTCAAGAATTAAAAGATAAAAAAAACTGGACTAAAGTTACAGCAATATGTGCCGGTGGGCGCCGAAGACAAGATTCGGTAATAGAAGGATTGCATAGATTGAGCAACTGTAACTGGGTCATGATCCATGACGGAGCTCGGCCTTTTCTTAGTATAGCTTTAATTCAGAGAGGCATAGAAACAGCCATACAAAATAAGGGGGCTGCTATAGCTGCAATGCCAGTTAAAGATACCATCAAACTTACTAACAATACTAGGGTAGTTGTAGAAACTTTACCCCGCAATTTGTTATGGGCAATACAAACACCACAGATATTTAGTTTTAAGTTAATAACCAGAGCCTATGAAGAGCTTACTGACGAGGTTACTGACGACGCTCATGCAGTAGAGCATCTAGGATGTAGTGTTAAAATTTACTTTGGCTCCTATAATAATATAAAGGTTACCACACCGGAAGATTTAATATCAGCAGAAGTCATTGCCCAAGCCATGGTTTCTGAACCATAACTAGCAGTTACTATAGAGGAATTTTGATGGAAAATCGTAGGTTAAGAATTGGTATCGGTTATGATAGCCACCCTCTAGTCCTAGGGCGGAAGCTTTTTCTTGGGGGAATCCATATCCCTCATAATAAAGGACTATCAGGATGGAGCGACGCTGATGTACTGGTCCACGCAATTATTGACGCCCTGTGTGGCGCTGCAAACCTCGGCGATAAAGGTACTCTGTTTCCCCCAGGAGATCTAGAATCCAAAGATATCTCCAGCATAATTCTACTCCATAAAACACATAAACTACTTAACACAAAAGGATTCCAGATAATTAATATTGACACTATCATTATTGCTCACGAACCAAGGCTTTCTCCTTTTATCCCTGAGATGCGGGAGATCATTAGCCAGACTCTCAATATTGATATCGCACAGATAACCATCAAGGCCAGCACTTCTAATAGCCTTGGATTTGTAGGAAGGAAAGAAGGCATAGCTGCTCAATCTATAACCTTATTACAGGAGGCTCCTTCACTTTAATAAATTTTCTGGCAAGATGGGTTAGCACTAGCTTATTCCCGTAATAGTAACTCAAAGCAAATCGCGGATTTGACAGAGTATAATATATTACTTAAAATAGTTATTGACATATGTTCATAACTAAGCTGAAACATTTTAGAGGAATTTATTGATGCCAAGACCACTGAAGTTACGATGTATAGCACACATGCCGATGACTGGCCATTTCTGGCCAGTTATGTTTGGATGTTAGTATTTTATGTATTTATTGTTTTCCTTT
>CAYVML010000138.1:3735-5236 GCA_964452475.1 uncultured Dehalococcoidales bacterium | reverse complement strand
ACAAGCCACAGGGTGATTGAATCAGAGGACAGTTCAGCATTTTACTTTCGAACCAAAGGGGATGCCAACGAGGATGCCGACTCGGCTATCGTGCCTTTTGTAAATGTGGTAGGGAAGGTTTGCTTTCACCTCCCTTACCTTGGCTATATAAATAAATGTGTAAAAAGCTTTTGGGGCTTTTTACTAACCTTATGTCTGCCCGGACTCATCGTTGTGGTCTTAGAGCTAAGAAATATCTGGCGCATACTTGTTGAACAAGAGATTGAGGCGAACAATTGACTGGCAGGATTTGGCGCATTACAACAGCCGTTCTGGCAATCTTTCTTATAGCGAGCAACATCGGGACGACCAGAAGCTCCTTTGTTGACCTGGAGAGCTCCAATAGCAATAATTTTCAGGGTTGGATTTCTAACATATGGCAGCAGACTACGCAGGCGGACTTTGAAGCTGGTGTTCTACAGGAAGTAGATACTACTACAAACCCTGGAGATGTTACGCTGGCGGCAATTACCGACTGGTACGACACAGACTGGGAATACAGAAAAAAAATTACAATAAAAGACAGTAAAGTCGAAGCAGATTTAGATGAATTCCCAGTTTTAATTAACATAACAGATGAAGATTTTGAGCAGGTGGCTAAAAGTGATGGCGGAGATATTAGAGTTACCAAAGCTGACGGCACAACAAAGATTCCAAGAGAAATAGAAAAATTTGTTCAAGCAGATGGCGAGTTAGTACTCTGGATAAAAGTGGATGTTAAAGCTGATAGCAACGTAGAGATTTATATATACTATGGAAATTCTGCTGCCAGTGAGCCAGCAGCAGACAGCGATTATGGATCAGGGAAGGTTTGGAATGATAATTACAAAATGGTTCAACACCTCAGTGACCTACCAGCGAGTGGTAGCGAAATAGTCTACTTCAACGACTTTGAGACTGAAATAGGCTTTGATTATGGGAGCCTCAATCCAGTAAGGACTATTGAAGCTAAGAAGAATGGGGAATACGGTCTAAGGGGTGACGGTGAAAAAGGCTATAAGCGTGCTTGTATACAGGAGAACAGTGGCAGGGATGTAGTCTTTAAAGCATGGGTATGTCCTAGAAGTAGTGATGTAACTTCACTGGCGGCAATCTGCTTTGGGCAGCAGACTACCGGTGAGAGATATGGCTATCAATGCTTGATTGACGAGAGGAGTGGCGGAGTCATGCAAATAAGGGAGGACTATAATTCCAGCAGTCCCTTAGCCATAAGTACAATACCGACAATCCTGGTCGATACCTGGTACTGGTTTAAAGTTACCTGGGAATCAAACGGTCAAATTACATTTGAGTTATACGATACTAGTAATAATCTAATTGATACTATAACTGCCAATGATAACACCTATACTGATGGTTATTATGGCGTTGCTGCATATCAAAATACTGACTGGGATGATTTTCGATTTGAAGGTACGGACACCGCCAGTGGGGTAAAGACTGGAGATAGTACGTTAAATAG
>CAYVML010000138.1:0-3725 GCA_964452475.1 uncultured Dehalococcoidales bacterium | reverse complement strand
AACCCGAACAGGTAGAGGGAAGGATAGGCCAGGGACAGGATTTTGATGGGTCGGACGATTATATAAATTGTGGTGGTGCTAATAGTCTGAAAGTCGACTATATTACAGTTGAAAGTCTGGTGAAATTTGATGTTAATACAGGAAAGAGAGTAATTGCGAGCATAGATGATGGGGTAAATAGAAGGTGGGCTCTCTACCTCCTCGATAGTCCATATAGACTCAGGTTCTTTGTATTTGTCAATAACTCCTGGAAGAGCCCGGATTATCCATGGCAACCGGTTGAAGATACATGGTATCACGTCGTGGGGGTTAAAAGTTCTACTCATGTAAGGACATATATCAATGGCGAAGAGGTAGGAACGCCACAGTCCCATTCTGGCGTGATAGATAAAGACCAGATGGACTTACGAATAGGTGTAGGTAATTATCCAGGCAATCTAGATGGTCTTTTAGACGAAGTTCGTATTTCAGATGTAGCACGCTCAGCAGAATGGATTAAGACTAGCTATAACAACCAGAGCGACCCTGCTAACTTCTATATCGCAGGGAGTGAAGAGAGTTGCTCTCTGTTAACGGGGACTCTTGCCTCTCAGGTTTTAGATACCGGCATAGCAGGGGCAAGATGGGACGCTCTGTTCTGGGATGAAATACTGCAAGCCTCTACCGGCATCAGCTTTGAGGTGAGGGCATCCGATACTCAATTTCTTAAGGACGCTGCCGCTCCCTCATGGACTTCAGTTGGCGGAACATCCCCTATAACTTCGGGTTTTCCTCCAGGGCGATATATACAGTGGCTGGCAATTCTCACCACATCAGACATATCAAAGACACCGATTTTGGAGGAGGTCAGGGTTTATCATTATTAAAGGTGATTTAAACCAGCTTATTGTGAAATAATGAAAAGGTATAGCAAGGTGCTCGTAAATAAAATATTCCATCAGCTTAAATTCGACATGAGTAAACGAGGATAGGATGCGTCGAACGAGGATAGTAGTTGTTGACGATGAACTGGCAATAGTAAAAGTAGTCAAGGCTAACCTGGAAGCAGAGGGCTACGAAGTACTCACAGCAATGGACGGGGCTCAGGCCCTTCAAATCGTTGAAATGGAGCCGCCGGAGCTCGTTATTTTAGACATCATGATGCCGAATATTAATGGTCTTGAGGTCTGTCGCCGCCTTCGGGAGTGGTCAAAAATCCCAATCATAATGCTCAGCGCTAAGGGCGATGAAGTGGATAAAGTTAAATGCTTTGATCTTGGTGCTGATGACTACATCACCAAGCCGTTTGGAGCGAAAGAATTGCTGGCTCGTGTCAAGGCAGTACTTAGTCGGGCTAAGGTAACTGCGACTATGCCTGAGCAGCCTTCCTTCAGCGGGGATTTTCTCCAGGTTAATTTTAGCAAGAGACAGGTAAGCGTTGCAGGTGACCGAGTTAATTTAACACCGACGGAATACTCCCTTCTCCAGGAGTTTGTGCTTAATGCAGGTAGAGTTCTGACTTATAGCTATCTTCTGAAAAAGGTTTGGGGTCCTGAGTACCGGGACGAACGAGAGTATCTCTATGTCTTCGTTCGTCGTTTACGGGCTAAGCTTGAGCCTGATCCAGCGAAACCCAGATATATTATGACCGTGTCTGGCATCGGTTATCAGTTCCAAGATTCACAGTAGCAAGAACACTTAGTAAGTTAATAGTAAGGGTACCTTCCAGGTACCCTTTTTTTATTTTTCTCAAATGTTTAGAAAATATTCAGAAGTTCCACCCGAATATTTAGACCCTGTTTCGTGTTCATGGTGTAGGCTGAATCCATAAGGAGTTGGAATGGTCGGAATCTTCCAATAGCTAAACATGATGGTGGGCGTTTAAATAAGAAGATATGAGAAAAATACTAAACTCACTGAAGCTAATTCTGATTGCTGCTGTATTCGTAATTGTCGGCACAATGGGTTATTTTGCCTATTCCGAAACTAGCACCGTTGGTTTTTCGGATGATGGGAAGATGGATCTTGAAATCAATGGACAGTGTTCAACTGCTCAAACATTTCAGTTGATCAACGTAGCACCTGGTGATAATGGTCGAGGCAGCAATGGGCTGGTTAATGCTGGAAATTTAGCTGGTGAGCTCAGTATCTGCTTTTGTGAGCTAGTAAATACTCCCGGAACTAGTGGAGAATATGCTGACGGCAGTGGAGACCTGGGTGCTAAAGCAGAGATAGCGGTTTATGTTGATGTCGACGTGAGTGGTAACTGGAATAGTGACGATACAGGACTGAAATCGGATGGCACAACCTACAGTTACCCGGTAGCTCTGGATTACGATTGCATCGACAGCTATGGCGGTATCAGCTGGAACTCTATAAAGATAATTGATATTTCGGACACTGATGACTTTGTTCTTCTGTGGCGTGTTCCTGTTTCTGTGGGCAACGAGATTCAAGGTGATAGTATCAAGCTTGGTATTTCCTTTAACCTGGAGTAAGTGATTTCGTGTTGGGCAGCGTAGAGGTTGCAAATTTATAGCCCCATGTCGTTTTTTTAAATCGTCTCATCAGAGACGTATGTCAATACCCTGGTTTAGCTCCACTAGCGACTTTCGGTAATCTATTACTGTTTTCGTCTTTGTTACCTCTTAAAAGTTTGAAGTGCCTATTAAAAGAACCATTCGTTGACAACTATTTTATAGCTCACCTATAATGGCAACACAGCTTGTCTCCATGAGTAAGGAGGTATATTTATGGCAGTCTCCGGTATGAGTCATCTGGAGTGTTCCAGATGCAAGAAGGGCTATGACGCTGATGTAATAAACCAGCTATGTTCCTGTGGAGGACCGTTGCTGGTCAGGTATGACATGGGGCAACTGGCTCGAACCAGAAAATCATCCCTGTCTTCACGCCCTCTTTCCCTGTGGCGCTACCAAGAATTTCTACCTGTCAGGGAAGAAGAAAATATAATAACTCTGGGGGAAGGGATGACTCCCATTGTACGGTTGTATAATATTGGTCATCGCCTGGGGACCAGTCACCTGTATATGAAAGATGAGGGAATTATACCCACAGGCACTTTCAAGTGCCGGGGAGCCACTGTAGGAGTCTCACGGGCGAAAGAGCTGGGTGTACAGTCGCTGGCAATGCCGTCTAATGGGAATGCTGGAGCAGCCTGGGCTTTATATGCGGCGCGAGCAGGGATAAAGGCGTGTGTAGTTATGCCTGAGGATGCGCCGGCTATTACCATGAAGGAATGTACCGTTTCTGGCGCCAGCCTGTATCTGGTCAGGGGGCTTATCGGACAGGCTGGCAAGATAGTTGGAAAAGCTATCAACAGGTACGGGTGGTATGATGCTTCCACCCTTAAAGAGCCATATCGTATCGAGGGGAAGAAGACCATGGGATTGGAGATAGCAGAGCAATTCAACTGGAAGATGCCTGATGTTATCATCTATCCCACTGGTGGTGGAGTGGGCATTATTGGAATCTACAAAGGGCTGCTGGAGCTTAAAGAAATTAGCTGGATAGAGGGGCCGATACCCCGGCTGGTATCTGTACAATCCCTCGGCTGTGCCCCTATCGTCAGGGCATGGGAGCAGGGAAAGACTGAATCGGAGCCCTGGCAGAATGCCAGCACGGTAGCCTTTGGTATCAATGTGTCAAAAGCACTGGGAGACTTTCTTGTACTGGAAGCTGTCTATAAAACAGGTGGATGTGCAGTGGCAGTAAGCGATGGGGAGATT
>CAYVML010000137.1:0-5239 GCA_964452475.1 uncultured Dehalococcoidales bacterium | reverse complement strand
CGGAATATCGTGGGTGGCGAGATCAGTGACTATACGGTTATGTTAGCTCAGGCTAGAGAAGAGGCTTTACAAAGGATGATTGACCAGGCAGAGAAGATTGAAGCTGATGCTATTGTTAGTGTCAGGCTCGTGACCTCTACAGTAACTTCTGGAGCTGCTGAAATGGTAGCCTATGGAACAGCAGTAAAAGTGGTAAAGGATTAGTCATTATCACCAAATAAGGAGTAGTAATCTTTGATACACCGAATAGAGATCTGGCCTAAAGCTGAGATCCCTGATGTCAGGGGACTTGGGCTGGTTAAAGATATAAATGATTTAGGAATAAAGACAGTCTCTGCAGTTCATGTAGTAGATGTATATTGGTTAGATACTGAACTGGAATCTGGGGCAATTGATTTACTCTGTCGGGACCTTCTGGCTGACCCGGTAACACAGGATTACATTTATCAAGCAGATTCCCAATTTAAGAATAGAGTCACAGCAGAATGCCATGTTGTTGAAGTCGCCTACAATGCTGGCGTTACCGACCCTGTAGAAGACACAATTATGAAGGCGATGCTGGACTTGGGGCTGGAAGGGGTCCAAGCTGTTAGAACAGCGAAGCGTTATTTCATTGAAGGTCAGCTTGATGAGCAGCATTTAGAGACAGTGAACTCAAGATTACTGGTGAATCCTACTATACAGCACGTAGTGAAAACAGAACCAATGGGATTCCTGCAAAACCCTCAGTATAAATTTAAGTCGTTAGCTATAGATATATTAAATTCAAACGAGACTGAACGTGGCAAAATAGGCAAATCATTTGGTTTCGATGATACTGAATTCCTGTCCATCATAGATTACTTCAGAAAGGCAAGACGCAATCCGAACGATGTCGAGCTTGAGACACTGGCTCAAACCTGGTCTGAGCATTGCTGTCATAAGACATTCAGAGGAAAAATTGACTTTGATGGTGTGGTTATAGACAATTTGCTTAAGAACACCATCATAAAGGCAACCAGAGAAATTAATAAATCGTGGTGTCTTTCGGTATTTGAAGATAATGCCGGTGTGATAAAACTAGATGAACATTGGGCACTCTGTTTTAAAGTAGAAACGCATAACCATCCATCAGCAGTGGAGCCCTACGGTGGAGCTGCAACCGGAATAGGTGGAGTTGTACGTGATGTTTTAGGTACAGGCCTGGGCGCTAAGCCAATACTGAACACCGATGTATTCTGTTTTGCTCCTCCTGATTACTCCTATGATAAATTACCACGCGGGGTTCTACATCCTCGCCGTGTTTTTAAAGGTGTTCGAGCTGGCGTGGCCGATTATGCGAACCGACTTGGAATTCCCACACTCAATGGTGCCGTACTTTTTGATGATAGGTATGTCTCCAATCCTCTTGTCTTTTGCGGTACATTAGGATTATTACCCAAAGCTGTCTCACAAATAGGGCTCCAGAAACCAGGTGATCTGATCGTGGTGGCTGGCGGCAAAACCGGCCGTGATGGGATACACGGGGTTACCTTTGCCTCAAAACAACTCACCGATGAATCCACTACAGTTTCTTCTAGCTCAGTCCAGGTAGGTAATCCCATCATAGAAAAGAAACTCACAGAGGCTTTGCTCCAAGCCAGAGATCGCAGATTATATGCCAGGATAACCGACTGCGGTGGAGGAGGACTTTCTTCGGCTATAGGTGAGATGGCTGCTGAGACTGGGGCAATTATTTATCTCGATAAAGTTCCTTTGAAATATGCCGGTCTATCATATTCAGAAATCTGGGTATCCGAATCGCAGGAACGGATGGTATTGGCTGTTCCTCCAGATAAGGTTGACGCCTTATTGGCTGTTTTTACTGCTGAAGATGTTGAAGCAACAGTGATAGGTAAGTTCTCCAACAATCGGCGACTCTGTCTCTATTACAATAATAACAATGTATGTGATCTGGATATGGAGTTCTTGCATAAAGGTAGACCACAGGTGAGCCGTCAAGCTGTTTGGCAGCAGAGGGAATTCCCAGAACCAGATTTTCAAGAACCAAAAAACTTGAATACCGATCTACTGCAGTTGCTTGGATCCTGGGATATTTGTAGTAAGGAATGGGTTATTCGCCAATATGATCACGAAGTTCAAGGAACCAGCGTCCTCAAGCCCTTGGTCGGAATAGATAATGCTGGTCCTGGTGATGCGGCTATTATCAGGCCGCTACTGGATGCAGACAAAGGAGTGATTGTCTCTAATGGCATAAACCACAAATATGGAGAGATAGACCCCTACTGGATGGCTGCCTCAGCTATTGATGAGGCATTAAGGCAGGTAATTGCAGTAGGAGGTAATTTAGAACAAGTAGCATTGTTGGATAATTTCTGCTGGGGAGATGTTAGTAAGCCTGATATATTAGGAGCTTTGGTAAAAGCGGCACAGGCCTGTCATGACATATCTATTGCCTATAGAACTCCCTTTATCTCTGGTAAAGATAGCCTCTATAACGAGTTCGAGTTCGAGGGTAACATAATCTCAATCCCCCATACGTTGCTAATTTCGGCTGTTGCCGTGATGCAAGATGTAAAACAGTCGGTTTCAATGGATTCTAAAATGCCTGGTAATTTAATTTATATTGTTGGGGAAACTTATAATGAACTTGGGGGGTCTGAGTATTTCAGAAATCGAGGCTTTATTGGTAACAGTGTTCCTAAAGTGAAAGCGGAACTGGCTAAGCAACGAATGGATAAGCTTAGCCAAGTTATTGCCAAGGGCCTGGTCTCGGCATGCCATGATTGTAGTGATGGTGGTATAGGCGTGGCACTGGCAGAGATGGCTTTTGCCGGAGGGTTAGGAGCTAGAGTTTGTCTAAATGATATTCCATTGGGAGAGTCAATAGATAGAAATGATTTTATCCTCTTTTCAGAGTCAAATAGCAGGTTTTTAGTAGAAGTATCACCTGAATGCAAAGCTGAATTTGAATCACTTATGAAAGGAGCAAACTTTAAGATGGCTGGTAGTTTTACCACCATGAAAACGCTGAAAATATTTGGGTTGAACGGAAGGAAGGTGGTTGACATACATATCGATGAACTAAAGGAGGCCTGGCAGAAGCCAATCAGGTGGTAAAATCAAATGACTAAAGTAAAAGCGCTTATCTTACGTGGTCCTGGGACAAACTGTGATACTGAAACTGCTTTTGCTTTCCAGGAAGCTGGAGCAATGACATCATTAATCCATATCGGTGAATTGATTCGAGGCAAAGCTAGGCTATCCCACTACCAAATAGTAATTATTCCCGGTGGCTTCACCTATGGAGATGATGTATCAGCTGGTAAAGTATTAGCCAATGAGCTCCGGTTGGGACTCTATAACGACATTGAGAGGTTTATCGCTGATGGTGGATTAATCATGGGAATCTGTAATGGTTTTCAAGTATTGGTGAAAGCTGGCATTTTGCCTGGTCCTTTAAAAAATACACAATCAGGAATCACTCTTGCAGCAAATGACTCTGGGAAATTCGAGTGCCGCTGGGTACATCTACGAGTGAATGAGAAAAGTCCATGTGTGTTTACAAAAGGTATTAAACACATGTATCTTCCCTCTGCTCATGCTGAAGGCAAGGTAATAGCTAAGCCAGAGCTTTTAGAATCGTTAAATGTAGTGCTACGTTATACCGATGAAAATGGAAGTTTAACACCGGGTTATCCACATAATCCCAATGGCTCAATAAGGGATATCGCTGGTATCTGTGACGGCACCGGGCGCATTTTTGCCTTGATGCCACACCCCGAACGATACATCAGGAAAACTCAGCATCCTCAATGGATGAGACATAGTATTACTGGCTATGGAGATGGCTTTCAGATATTTGTAAATGCAGTACACTGGGCTGGAAGTCTTTAAGTTATTAATACTTTAAATTCTTTAACTTAGCTGTGAAATCCCTTGCAATATTATCGAATGCCGCCTTATCGCTAGCTTTAGCTTCAGATAATATATCCTAGCCTTTTATCCGGACGTTGCTCATTATATTGATTTGAATTAGCTGGCCACATTTTGGACATGTGACCTCCAGGATAACCGGCTGCTGCATTACCCGCTCCACCAGAGATGTCATGATTGAATCTATATTATCTAACCTGCGATCCAGCATGTCTAGACGTTTGTCTACACGTTCTATATCCAGAATCGATTCACTTTCCATTGGTTGATTACTGTTTCTTCTTGCAGCCAAGTTGCAAACCCCCAATATATTACTGGTGCATATCTTAACATATTGGGCTATAATTTATTGGTGGAATTCTCTAATATATGGAAAGGAGGTGTGTAATATGCCAGAGGTAAAAATTGGTGAGGTAACAGACTTCTTTGCTAGGCCAGTGGTAGCAGGTGTAAAGTTGGAAGATATAGTCAAGCTGGGTGATTCTATCCATATTAAAGGTCACACCACAGATATGGAACTTGTGATTGAATCGATGCAGATTGATGGTGTGGATATTACTACAGGTAAGCCTGGCGACCTAATCGGTCTAAAGGTTTCTGATCGTGTAAGGCATGGTGATATTATTTACAAAATTACTGCATAGTTTTGGTGAGATTTGCCATTTCAATAGCACTTAACGCTGCAGCAAATCCTCTGTTGCCCTCTTTAGCTCCAGCTCTCTGTATTGCTTGCTCTAGAGTATCCGCTGTGATTATACCTTGCATTACTGGCAGTCCTGTATCCAGCGACACTTTTCCGATACCTCTATTCACCTCTGATGCTACATAATCAAAGTGCGGGGTATCGCCCCGTATAATAGCGCCAAGACATAGCATGGCATTATATCGGCCACTCTGAGCTAGTATTTTAGCTATTAATGGTATCTCAAAGCATCCTGGAGTTCGTGCAACATCTATGTCCTCCTCAGCCACACCATGACGTACCAGGCCATCCTTTGCCCCTTCCAGTAATCTATTTGTTATAAATTCATTGAATCGCGATACAACTATAGCGAACTTGAGGTCTTTTCCTGTTAACATTCCCTCATAGTACTTAGCCATTTTCTACCTCCTCCGGCTTTAAAAGGTGCCCTAGTTTTTTTCTCTTCGTTTCAAGATAGCGAATATTATGGGCATTAGGTTTAGCTATCAATGGTACAGTTTTCACCACCTTTAGTCCATAGCTTTCCAAGCCTACAATTTTCTTAGGGTTATTTGTGAGCAGGTTAATATTATGTAAACCTATATCAGCTAATATCTGAGCTCCTATGCCATATTCTCTCAG
>CAYVML010000136.1:0-5294 GCA_964452475.1 uncultured Dehalococcoidales bacterium | reverse complement strand
TCCTGTACTGGAATAAAATAACAAAACCATCCCTTCCTCGAGGTCGGGATGGCTTGCACCTGGCATAACCTGAGTATTAAGTTAAATCTCAGGCTGAATGTTATCGGGCTTGCTGGCTCGTGTCAAGATGCTTTAATGGAAAAAGCAGAGCAATAAAATGCCAGCGGCGTGCCTGGCAATATTATTCCCACACCTATTCAAGCAGTTTTTCATTTTCTCAGCTTTAAACAATAGTTCTTTATCTCTGCAATTTCACCTAAACAATGCTGATGCACTGTTTTTGGGTAGGTCAGCTAACAGCGCATATTAGAGCTGTAACAGAGTGTGGCTCAAATGAATAAGTCAGGGATTTTCCTGTGGCCTTAAACGAAGTCTTTCGTGTTACTACCTGGTTTGGGCTATCAAAAGTGTTCTCGGCTTTCACATCTGGCCCATTAACTAAAGATACCTGAATGTTTCCTTCAAAATGCCCAGTAGTCAGTGAAATCACTGTTTCCACGTTTTCTTTTTGACCTCGGTTGATGACGTATATGGTTAATTGTTTGCCCGTATTATTTAAAGTAGCGGCGACGTCAAGTATTCGGAGACCGGTGTACTCATCGCTACCAAAAGTATCTCCTTCCCAATAGACATCTAGAGCTAACTGGCCACAGCTTTGGCTATATGCTTCAAATGGATAGAAAATTGTCTGCAGTACCATACTGTCAGGATGCATTGAATCCAATTTTATCAATTCAAACGATGAGGTTGAGTTGGCCATTCTCACTGAAGAAGCATGTCGAATAAAAGCGTTCAAATGCATTGCTGAAATTAGTGCATCTTCCAAATTGAAGGCCCTACCTTTAAGCCGAGGTCGGCGTATAAGACCCCATTCGTCAACTGCGATATATATTGGATTTATAATACGCTTTTCTAAACGTATCGCTTTTATTAAGCCTTCATAAGCATTTAAACGTTCTTCTAATTTCTCAGCAAAGGTCATGGTAGCTTCAAAGGAGTTATTATCATGTGGCCGTGCATAATAATGAAATGCCATATAATCTACAAGATTTCCAGCCTCTTCTAGGAGCAGTTGCGCTCGCTCGACCCACCTGCTCTCCCATATCTTTCCGGCGATTGGAATCTCGAAACCAGGGCGCGGACCTTCAAGTTCTCCTGAAATCACTTCAGTGGTATCTTCCCAAACTGAGACTGCTGATGCAATAAGCTTGATATTTTGATCAACCCATTTCATGACTTTAGCGAACTCAGTGAAAACCCGAGCATATTCCTGAGGAGTTTTATAGCCTATTTGAAATGGAGCATCAACCTCATTGCCTATACCCCAGTACTTAACGTTGTGAGGTTTGTCAAAGCCATGTTCTCGTCGAAGCTTTGCCATAGCAACCTCACCGGTACCATTGCAGTATTCAACCCAGTCCGCTGCTTCTCGCATATCACCATCACCACAATTAACACATATGCATGGTTCTGCTCTGAGTTTTCTACAAAAGCTGATAAATTCATTGGTACCAAAATGGTTTGGTTCAATGGTATTCCAAGCTAAGTCATGTCGGGTTGGACGATTTTCAAGGGGGCCAATACCATCCTTCCAGCGATAGCCTGAAAGCATATTACCGCCAGGATAGCGAATATTTGACAGCCGCATACGCTTAACAGCGGCTTTTACATCGCTGCGTAATCCATCTACGTCAGCAAGAGGAGATTTGGGGGAATAGACAGTATCGATGTTATGGAGAGCTTGTGCTAGCTCCAGGTAACCGCCGAAGATATTACGGTCTACTTTGCCTACAGCTCGTTCCAAGTCTACCTTTATCTTATTCACATCTCTCCCCCTTTCTGTTTCAAATCTATATCAGTTGATTTATTTACGTGTATTATATATTGTCTATTGTCTTGTAATTGGTATTCCTGTTTTCTTGTCCCATCCTCTAGCCTCATAATAGTCTTCCAACATCCCTACATTATCTTTAATTTTACATTCCTCTACTGAAGCATACTTTCCGAACTCTGGGAGTTTCAGACATCGATCCGGCAGCATGTCATCTGATTTCCTTATCCCTTCTCTAACATTAAACATCCTCTGAAGGTTAAAAACACGCTCTCCTACAGCTAACAGTTCTATCCCATCTATATCCCATCCAGTTAAGAATGAAGTCATCTTTGCCAAATCTCCAACGCTGAGAGCATTAAAGTACGTATAGAAGCGGCAAATACCTAAGATATCTGGTAGAATTTCAAAATTTTGTAGCAATTTTGTAATACTACCTTTACACTTTTCAGAAAATCGATCTATTGTATTAGGATCGGGTATGCCATAAGGGATCAGTCCTAGGTCCATTTTGACATAATCATACACTAATGCTTCAGCTGAATGTGTATGACACATACCTCTATTATTTGTCCCATATGCTATTGCTTGCATTTTTGCTGCTCGCGCATCGTGCGCGGCTGTTTCAAGACCTTTAACATGTATTGCTAGCTTCTCTGACCCTTTTCCAATTTTATGAGAAGCATTTCTGACTCCTTCTCCTAAGATTCGACCTATACCATTCCTGTTTGCTATTTTCTTAACTAATTCAATAATAGCCTCACTATCCCCCCAAGTGAGATCTAAGCCATCAGTTTCTTCCTTCGAGATTATTCCATTTTCATAACAGTCCATGGCAAAAGCAATATTTGCACCTGTTGAAATTACATCCAGGCCATACTCATTACACAAATAACCCGCGTGTACTGCTGCATCTACGTCTTCATTCATCACGAAGGCAGTAAAAGCAGATATCGTTTCGTATTCTGCCCCTTCATGCTCAGGCGTTGCCCACTTACCAGAGTCTACCTTACAAATCCTTCCACACTTTAAAACACATCCTTTATAGCATGGATGTGGCTTGATGAAGTTATAGTTTTTAAAGTGATCATAAAGCTCTTTGCCTTTGCCCCAAGAATTTGATCTACTGTTTTTTGTTGGCCAATCTCCATAAGCATCAGCTGTCATCATAAATCCTGTAGTCCCTGTTTCCGTGAAAGACATACCTTCATCTGTGGCACCTTGGCCTAAAGCCTTTTTGTAACCTTCTTTACAGGCTTCTTCAAATTCTTTTTTATTAGCGATAGGAATGCTGCCAGTTCCTTTGACAGCAATGCCCATTAAATTTTTCGAGCCCATCACTGCTCCCCCTCCGCATCTTCCGGCGGCACGTGAACCACACATGACATTAGCATATCTGACCAGATTCTCTCCTGCCTGTCCTATAACGACGATTTCTATGTTATTCTCTCGTAACTCCTCCCTGATAATGTTACTTTTTTCGGATGTTGTTCTACCCTTTAATTTATCTGCCGGCATTATCTTAACTTCGCTATTAGAAATTATTATGTACTTAGGGGTTGTAGCTTTACCTTCTATTACTAAGAAATCATAACCTGCCTTCCTTAGAGACCCACCCCATTCCCCTCCACTTCTTGATTCTGCCCAAATACCTGTTAGCGGAGATTTAAAACAAATTTCGTGAAAGCCAGATCCAGGAGCCCCTGTCCCAGTCAATGGACCAGTGGTAAACAGTATTTTGTTTTCTGGTCCTAAAGGGTCTATGCCTGCTTTAAGTTCATCGTATAATAGCTTTACTCCATATCCAACACCACCCATGAACTGTCTTAAAAGTTCGTGGTTAATTTCTTCAACGTTAAATATTCCTTCATCTAAATTTATTCTTAGCAATTTGCCGTTATATCCGAATAAATTAGTTTGACTATTTAAGTGCATCTATTACCTCCCATTTCTCAAAATGTCTACCGCCACGCCTATGGGCCTCTGAAAATTTATTTTTAATATTCCTTTCTAATTAGATTACCGTCTAAATACTTTATTATATCGGTCAATTTTATTATCAGAAATGTTTATTTTTCTATTTAATCAAAATTTAATCCCAGTGCGCTTATCTCTTCTTTCACTTTCAAATATGCTTTCTCATATTCAGGAAGTGGCTTATGGCGTACCAAATCATAGAACTCTCTGATATCACGATACGGTTCCTCAGGAGCTTTTCCTTTCAGTTTTGCTCCTATTTTTAATACTAGGTCACCAGCCGATTGACGATTAAGACTGGCTCTCATCACGGCTGTTGCTACTTCATATAGCCACTCCGCATCCAGCGGTGATTGACTGGCATTCATACGGGCTCGAAACTGCCTGCTAATGTGGACATTGGTACCATTAATGGGTATAGATATTGCCCTAAAAGCTAGTTCCAGTAGTTGTGTTTTACAACCTGGACCCGAATGGCTACCGGTAGCTGTAAAAATGATGTAATTGGTATGATGGTGCAGTGCCTGGGCCCATACCGATGCAGCCCATACATCAGCACTATTCACCGGTATTTCTTTAACTGATGCAAAGGCTGAACTAGACAAAACACCACCCCAGCAAAGAATATCTCGGTACACAATCCAACCGGTTAGGGTAGCCACGATGGCCTCAATTATTGCTCCTCCAAGGCCACCACAAAAGCCGCCAACAAACCCACTACCATTTCCATTCAGTTTGAAACCTCCGTATTCCTCCCATACTATTGCTGTTGTTAGGTAGTCCTGTTCAACTTTGATATCAGGTAACACAGATAACAAGATGCCATCACTAGGTCTAAGTCCAAATTCTTTGGCGATGGGAGCAATTGTCACTGCTGCCCTTGTACTGATAGGGTAGTAGGCAACTGCTAGGCCAGGACGTCCTGCCTTGCTAATTCCTTGTCGTAACCAACTCGCTTCTCGTTTTGCAGCATATACCTCCATAGGCATGCCAAAGATCTCACGTCCATCAACCTCCGGGAAGTTAAATCCCTCCAGATAATCACATGTTGGAATTTCAGCAAAGCTCTTTACTATAAGTGGGGCCAACTCTTCGCTAAATGGGGCATGATGACCAGGGCAATGATTCAAATCCTCTTTCTCTTCGAGATTTCGCTGTTTTAACACTCTGACGTCTTTTCCTTCACCAACAGCGACCTGTTTTGGCATACCTTTGATGAGGTCCATCACCTCGTTTCTGGTAATTTGGATGACTCTTCCACTGGAAATGCAGTAAATACCTTTCTCAACCAAAAAATCAACCGCCGCATCGAAAGCGCGATCGGCCAGTGCATCATCGCAGTTAAACACAGGATTATCCTTGGGATAATAGAGCTCGTAACTCTGTGTCAGTTCGTTCATTTTACGAAAGAGCCCCATGTTCCAGGCATTTTCGTCCATCTTAGGCCCTTTTTGTGCCCTTTCAGCAATATCTAATAAACTAATCA
>CAYVML010000135.1:0-5296 GCA_964452475.1 uncultured Dehalococcoidales bacterium | reverse complement strand
AACCTCTACCTTGTGTCCCTTCTCCCATTCCCATAATGAAATTATAGCCTGGAGCTACTTCCTTGAGTAGCTTGATGATAATATTATCGAACTCCTCATCATTACAGGTGGGCTCAAACATTGTTGCCGGTATTCCACCCCATATGGTAGCTTTGTCACCCAGGGCCTTTTTAAACTCTGCAGTGCTAACCTGCGTCATGGGACTCGGAGTCCAGGCTTCCCAGACATCAACGTTAGTGTCAAGCAAGAATGGGATTAGTCTTTTATTTTCTCCGTCCACGTGAACCATGGCTAGCTTTCCGTGAGAATGAAGAAAATCAGCTATTTCATTGAGCCAGGGAGTAAAATATTGTTTAAACATAGGTGTGTGGATATCATCGCTCCAATTAGCACATATATTAAAAAGCTCCAGGTCTGACTTTATCGCTATCTGGTATTTCTTCCTCTGTAACTCCTGTAAAGACTCAAGCAGTCCTTCTACCTTATTTGGGCGATCCATAAGCTCATAGTAAAATAGTTCATAACCCATGATCTCTCGCATCAGTCGCTGCGCTGGTGACCAGAGTCCCACTCCCGTCATCACCATGCCATCCTCACCGACTTCGTCTCTCACCTTATTAAATTCTACAAAATTATCAACTGGTACAGTATGCTCGAGTACATACTCTATTATCGGGTAATCCTTTTCGCTTTTAAATATCTTCTCCCATTCATAGCCAATCCAGGGACCTTCCGAGCGGTTAAACAACATCGACTTATAGATTGAACCTATGGGAGTCTTAAACTCTGTTTTTACATACGGCGGTTCTTCTTTTTCAATAACCTCCATATCACGATATTCTTCCTTCACTACCGATAGAAAACGATACTGCGCTCCGGCACCCTGATCCCGCAGGATATCA
Organism: uncultured Dehalococcoidales bacterium; assembly: GCA_964452475.1. Lineage (GTDB taxonomy): Bacteria > Chloroflexota > Dehalococcoidia > GIF9 > AB-539-J10 > JAUUZT01. Next base: position 4,394 of record CAYVML010000135.1, on the reverse strand, counting down.
GTCTGGCTCCATCCTTTATACTTCTCAGGTAATGTATTATGGGCTGAGTTATAGTTATACCAGACATCTATGCGTGCTCCAAATGGAACCTTGTCTAAATGCTCTCCCCTCACAGCAGCAAGGATACTTTGCTTCTTGGTCAACGACATTTATTTTGCCCCCTTCCCTATTATTTGCTTGCATATCTTGGCACTAGATCCAGCATCACGTCCGTAGGCATCAGCTCCACTACGATCTGCATAATCCTGTGATACCGACGCTCCTCCTACTATTACCTTAACATCAGAACGTAAACCAACCGCCTCCAGAGCTTTTACAATAGTGCCTATAGCTGGCATAGTCGTGGTAAGTAAGGCGGAAATACCCAGTATATCTGGTTTCCGCTCCCGTACTGCCTCCACAAATTTTACATCGGGGACATCCACTCCCAGGTCGAAAACTTCAAAGCCTACACCCTTTAAAAACATGCCTACCATGTTCTTCCCAATATCATGTACATCTCCCTTGACAGTGCCCAAGACAACCTTACCAAGGGTTGGAACCCCGGTATTGATGAGCAAAGGCTTAATTACTTCCATAGCATTAGTCATCGCTCTCCCAGCTTTAAGCATGTCTGGCAGGAAGTACTCCCCACTTGAGAACCTTTCACCAACTACATCCATCGCAGGTTGAAGTATCTCAGAGATGATATCATTGGGCTTTGTCCCTGAACCTAAAACATCAGTGGTCAATTTCGCAGTTTTTTCGTATTGACCCTCTATAACTGCTTGAGATAAAGCGGAATTTTCAACCATTTAATAATAAACCTCCTCGCATATTTTTATCGTACTATTATAATAAATTCTATAAGTAGTTGTGTACCTCATGCTATCTAGAACATCTTGCCAGGAAGCCACAAAGCTATCTGCGGGAACATAATGACTATAATCAGACCAATCCATTGAAGAACCACAAATGGATAAACACCCCGATATATGTCACCAATACTTACCTCAGGAGGAGCAACCCCTCTCAGGTAGAAGATGGCATAGGCGAAAGGTGGAGTGATATTTGCCATTTGCAAATTCATGATAACCAGTAGTGAAAACCATATAAGGTCAAAGCCCAGTGTAGCTGCTATGGGGGTGAAAAGCGGCCCAATAATGAGGATGATAGCAAAATAATCAATGAACATGCCCAGAATGAAGATGACAAACATCATAACCAGGAGCGTCCCAATTTTGCCAAAGGGCAGTCCCAATATAATACTGCTTATCAGCTTGCCCCCACCGAGAGTCATGAATGTGGAGGTGAACATACTTGCTCCAACAACCACAAGCATCACCATACTGGTAATCTTAAGTGTCTGGTAGGTGGTATATTTAAAGTTTTTAAGAGTGAACTTGCGGTAGGCAATAGCCAGTAACACAGCGGCAAAGGCTCCTGTTGCAGCTGCCTCGGTAGGAGTTGCCACGCCCAGGAAAATCAATCCCAGGACAGCTAATATAAGGCATAAAACGGGAACCAGTCCGGTTAACGTCAGGGTAACCTTGTTTCGTAAGGAGATAGATTCCCTATCCTTCGCTGGCAGCGCTGGTCCCAGCTTTGGTTGGAGGAAACATCTGATGAGTATGTAAAGTACATATAGTGCGGAGAGTACCAGACCTGGTAAGAAGGCTGCAAAAAATAACTTTGCCACCGAGATATTTGCCATTGGTCCGTAAATAACTATGGCGATGCTTGGAGGAATAAGTAATCCCAGAGTACCACCAGCTAAAACAGTCCCTGTGGCTAAAGCCTTATCATAACCCCGTCTTATCATTGCCGGTAGCGCAAGAAGTCCCATGCTTGTCACTGTCGCACCTACAATGCCAGTAGTGGCAGCGAACATCGTACAGACAGCAATGGTACCAATGGCCAGCCCTCCTCTTATGCGGCCGAATAACACATGCGCTACATGGAACAGCCTATCAGCAAGTTCAGCACGTTCAAGCGTTATCGCCATGAATATAAATAGTGGAACAGCTGCATACACATAGCCTTTTAAAACCTTGAAGGTAATAAAAAAAAGACTGGGCAGGACATCCATTCCAACGAATATAAACCCGAATATTAGCGCCAGACTCCCCAGGACAAAGGCGATTGGATAACCTGAGAAACCACCGATCAGGACACCAACAAACATCAGTATTGGGGCAATTGTTTCTATTTCCATATTAGTTCTTTTCCCGTAACGATAAAAAATCCATTACGGATAAGTTCCGCTATCTGCTGTAGCATTAGCATCACGCAGGTTATAGGTATTACAGTTTTTAACGGATATATTGGCACTCTGGTAACGCTCTCTACTGCCCTTTCTCCTGCCTGCCACGAGAATGGAACATTAATCATGGAGAAGTAGAATAGTGCGATAAACAAGGGAAAGAAAAATATCAGACTGAGTACTGTATCAACAATGACTTGCCCCCTTAGGGATAATTTGCTGAAGAAAAGGTCTATGGTTACATTCCCTTTGATTTGTAAGACATAGGCAGCTCCCATCATAAACATAACATTGGCACAGTAATAGACAAAATCATAGGTCCATAGTGGAGGCTTGTTGAAAAGGTACCTCATTATAGTAGAGTGAACCATCCCAATCATCAGTATAACGGTGAGCCAGGCAAATGTCTTTGCAACTCGTAGATTGAATATGTCAATACACTTCACATATCCTTTAAGGATACTCAAATGAGCCTCTCTTTCCGCAGCAACCCACCACCCTTAAGAGGTTGGTGGGTTGCTGCTATTAATAAGACATAGTCCAGTCTAATTACTTGATAACATAAGGAAACATTTTTTCAGCGTAGTAATTGTATTGGTCCTGGAATGCTTTGGCCGACGCTACAGCCTTGGCGGTCATGGGATCCTCTGCTCCTATTTTATCGTAAACTTCTCCCATCAAACGATACATTTCCGTTGGGACTTCCTTATCAAGAACCGTTATTGTAACCTCGTTTTCCAATTTCTCCAATATCATAACATCACGGTATGTTCCTTCAGTCAGGTACCAATAAGTGTATTCTTTGGCCACCGTCTTAACCAATTGCTGTAGGTCTGGCGTCAGTGCATCCCATGAATCCTGGTTCACTCCAAGATCAAAGGTTGGGAATGCCTGCCGGAATGCTGTCAGCACAGCATAGTCGGTAACATCCTGAAGGCCAACATCCCAGTCTTCATTCATGACACCCCATTCGGTGGCATCTATTGTCCCCCTCTCCAGAGCAGGAAGCACCTCTGATCCAGGCAGAGTAACTACAGAGGCACCAAGTCCTTTGAATACCTCCGCCCAGTAGCCTGATATTCTAAAGGTCAACCCCTTGAAGTCCTTCAGCTTAACCAGTGGCACATTGGACCAGGCAAAAACTTCTGGGGCGCGGAGACCAAGACACTGAACTGTGCCGATGTTATATCCTGCCTCCTGATATGCTTCCAGCCAGAGCTCCTGTCCTCCATGATACATCCAGGTGATCCAGGGAACCTGGCTCGAGGCAAAGGCCGAATCCCCACCAAAAAATGGTGAAGAGGGTATTGTACCCAACCAGTAACCGGGCCATGAATGGTAACAATCAAGTGTTCCAGCACTGGTGGCATCCAGTACCTCGAAGGCGCCTACTATAGAACCTCCGGGAAGGCATTCAATCTCCAGACGTCCACCACTCAGTTCAGTAACTCTGCTAGCAAAGCCGGTAGCCAGCTCCTGCAATAAGCCACCACCCCAGGATGATTGCATCTTCCATTTTATTACTCCCTGCTCCGGTGCAGGCGTTGGTGCTGGTGCCGTTGTTGGTGCTGCCGTTGGTGCCGTTGTTGGTGCTGCCGTTGGTGCTGGTGCCGGTTCTGCCTTTGGAGCACAGCCTGCAACGACCAAAGCAGTAATCGTAACTAGTACTACCAATAGTACTACTAACTTATTTTTCATCTTTATACCTCCTTAATACTTATTCAGTTTATTCAACACTAATATACTTTTCACATAACATCACCTCCAACCGTGGCATTAAATAATTATACCTAGCAATAACTAAATAAGAATTATATACCCATATGTATATATTTCAACCATATTAAGTTATTTTCTTATATTTATTTCATAATATTGTCACTCCATAAGTGTCAAAGGGATATATCACCATGAAAATAATTATAACATTGAACACAAGTGTATATAATAGATTGATAAAGTGTAATGAATTACAAAAAAAGAGAGGTTATATAGGTGAATTGAATATCACATCCATAATCTCTCTTACATCTCAATCTATATTACTCTAAGGCAGTTAAAACAAGCCTTCCTTATTCTGCTCAATCTAATGCCAGTGGATATCTGCCAGACTTCTTGATAGTCTCAAGCATAGCTACATAGTTCTCTGGCT
>CAYVML010000134.1:0-5333 GCA_964452475.1 uncultured Dehalococcoidales bacterium | reverse complement strand
GTGGTTTTCTGTTCAGCTATCTCAACAAGCTCCTCCAGTGAATCCAGTACCTCTCCCGTCGCTGCATCCACCTCCAGGGTGAGGCTGATTATCGCCTTGCTTTCGTCTGTGGAAAGCGATTCTCTGCTAAAATAGTTCTCCTTAATGGCATCCTCCAGCAGGTCGGCATGGCGGGAAATATATGTCGGGTCCACCTGAAAGGTAACGCCCTGTATCCGCAGTTCATCGGGAATTAAACTCTGCACCTTGTATATCCCGTCGATTTTTTCAATTCTTTGCTGGAGCCGGTATATGTTCTGTAAATTCTGCTCGCAGAGCAGACAGCCTTCCTGCTCGATTAGAACAACCACCGTCTCGCCGCTCTGATACTTTTCATTCAGACTGTTATACTCGGCCGTCCGGGGATTCCCCTCAGTGAAGAATTCCAGAAAATCGGTGTCGAGCTTGAAATTAAAGAGTGATGCCAGGGAGAAGATATTTATCATCACCACAATGGCGATGATTATTTTAGCCCTGTCGTAGATGAGGTTGGCAATTCGTTCCATTGATATCTTCAACTCAGGCAAGCCTCATGATTGTTTCATCGTCCTTTCGATACATACTCCTGTTCAGCATTGTTTGCATAGCAAGCAGCTTCTATATCCGGACACTGTGCACTCTGCCTGAAGTATAGTCCGTTATTTAAGCTCTCATCAATAGAACTGCTGCCGCCGCCTTTGTTATTTCTGCCTTCGCTTTCTGGTTTCCCTCCCCCCAAGGGGAAGAGGATTAAGGCGAGGGTGCCCTCCTGTCTTACCCGCGAAAGCGTGCAGCCACAGCAACCTTTTATAGCCGTGGAATGGGTAGCTTCCTGAACTGCCTACTCAGATATCAGCTCCCTTTCATAGCAGTGGAATGTCTTTCGCTTACCTATCGGACTGCCCAGGAAGGTTAATCTTTCTATCGGTGAACTTGTATGGATGAACTGCACCCTTTCAAGCAGCCTCGATGATCTGGTATTATCAGGCTCGACAAGGGCAAACAGTTTTCTATAGCCCGCCTCTTTGGCAATATCAACCAGGCAGCTTAGCATATTTGTCATCACGCCGCTGACGGTGCTTGTTATCCAGTACCCTATCGCCGACTCGGTCAGTATGGCTGAGGATATCTCAACACAACCGGCTATCTTTCCACCAGGGTCTTTAATGAAAAATACGAAATACCGGTGCTCTTTCCAGCCAAGATTTGCCCACCTAATAAAAATACGAGCGTCCTCAATTGTATATGGCCTCCCATCCAGTGAGTCCTTGAAAAGGTATTTATAAATAAGGGGCTCGTTACATCTCTCTACAATGGTTGCCAGGTCACCACTGGATATTTGCAGACTGACGTCCAGTGATTGCAGGAAATAGACCTCGTTACTGGAGTAACGCTGTACCGCCCTGCTGAGCGGAGGATTAATTTGTGGCTGGGCGTGCTTCACAGTAATGCTCCTGCCAAATCCTGCATGCAACTATAATAACATTATCGCCTCCGTTGTTATATACATATATGTCTGAAATTTACTTCGTATTCAGATTGCAAAGACGCCTCTCTATTGCACAATCTTTAATCCATGCTAAAATCTCTCCAGGTAAATTATCTCTATCCAAAAGAGAATATGGGAGGTGATTATTATGGCCAATAGCTCAGTTGATTATCCGGTACTGTTTTCCATCGATTACCCCGACCGAGCTTTAGATAAACTCACCACATTCTTCAGAATCTTCACCGTAATCCCAGTCGGCATCATCCTGGCTTTATTGGGCGAATCCAATAGTACCGCAATTGTCGTCCTGCCACTTATACTGATGATTCTTTTCAGGAAGAAGTATCCCAGGTGGTGGTTCGACTGGAATATTGCCTTCACTAAATTCGGTATGCGAGTTATGGCTTATTTTTCGTTAATGGACGATGTATACCCATCGACAGATGAAGACCAGTCAGTACACATTGAAATTCCATATCCGGACGCAGCAAATGACCTTTCCAGGGGAATGCCGCTGGTGAAGTGGTTCCTGGCTATTCCACATTACATAGTGCTGTATTTCCTGGGGATTGGTGCTGCAATCTGCATCATTATTGCCTGGTTTGCCATCCTCTTTACCGGCCATTATCCGAAGACTCTGTTCGATTTCGTGGTTGGGGTATACCGCTGGGGGTTGAAGGTAGCTGCCTATGCTGTATTACTGACCACAGATAAATATCCGCCATTCAGTCTGGATTAGTATCAACCGGTGGCACTTTTATGGCAGCGACATCGCAGATTAAAAATTAAAAGTTGTAAGTTAAAGATTAGCAGGAGAGAAACGCCGAAGTTAGAACTGGTGAATTCCTGCTCTTGTAGGATGTCATGCTACTTATATCATCATAGCATGAAAAGTTTTATGTCATTCAACCTATGGCTGGTTGTCTGCGGCGTGGACTACTACCGATATTAAAGCCACCGACACGAGATACAAAACCACATACGCTAACTGACGCCTGCTCAATTTCATTGTTCTTAACTTGTGTTCGAAAATAATCAGCTATCCTGCTGATTCAGTTTCACCGTTTTCGTCAGCTCTGCCTTGCTACCGTTGTGGTTATTATCGATGCTGAACCCCAGGTGGAGTTTATTCCTGCCGTTAATCCGTGAAATGGCGTGGTCGATATCCTTCCTGCAGGGCTCCAAGCATAATTCGACTGCCACCGGATTCATCAGGCGCAATCGAGCAATCCGTTGAATGAGCATCCATTCAGCTACATGTCTACTTCAGACTGTATTGCTTTTTTATACGTCTACTGCTGACCGTATTGCTCGTTGAAAACAAGTTCTGAGAGCTCTTTCCTTGACGGAGTTTTGCCTCCTTCAGCCGGGTATCCCAGCGGGGTCATCGCTACCACTTCCATCCCTCTTGGCAATTTGACAGCTTCAGCGACATCGTTCGAGTTAAAACCTCCAATATAAACGGTGCCCAATCCGAGCGCATGGGCTGCCAGCACCAGGTTCTGCATGGCTAAGCCTGCATCAAACATGTACCAGTCTCCCTTGTTGGTTAAGGAGATTTTCCAATCACTCCTGCCGGTGACTTTCTCTCCACCGGTAAAGCCAGCTTTGCCAAGTTCAGCACAGACAACGATAACGACAGGGGCTTCGGTGAGTGCAGCCGTTGACGAATTGCCCTGGCGAAGGGAATCGGCAAGCTGCTTTCGCTTTGCTTTATCGCGTACTACTACATAGCTGCTGCACTGGCTGTTCGCCCAGGAGGGTGCCCACCGGGCTGCTTCCAGTACTTTCTGTACCAGCTCCTCAGGAACGGGGTCTCTTTTGTAGTGCCGTATACTGCGCCTTGTTTTAATAGCATCGATTACTTCCATCTTCCTTCTCCTTTCAGCGTTCAATCTTGCCCAACTATCTTAGCACCTCTCAAGGTTCACAAAAAGATGGGCTGGACTCGTTCAGGTGGTTGGTGACACCTTCCCCTTTCTTCTGTTTTGCCAGTATTAGCTTGAGTTAACAGACTTAATAGCCGAAAATTCGGCGTAATCGATGACAGGTAGTAGAATAAACAGGTGACAATGAGGATTTTACTGATTCATGGAATGTGGACTACCGCTTCATTCTGGGAGTACTACTCCAATTTCTTTGCGGGTAAAGGATGCAACACGAAGGCTGTAACCCTCTTATATCATGGCTACTCAACAGACAGGCTAAAAGATATCGGAGTTATGGACTACGTTAAGCAAGTAGCAGAAGAGCCTGGCAAAGTGGCAGATAAGCCAGTTATCATCGGACACAGCATGGGCGCTTTGATAGCACAGAAATTGGCTGAGAAAGGTCTTGCAGCAAAACTGGTTTTAATAGCACCATCTGCGCCAAAAGGGATATCGGTTATGAAGCCATCAGTACTCAGGACATTCTCGGCGAATATCTCTAATATCCTTCTGAAGAAACCATTTATCATTCCTCCAGGCAATGCTGTATATGGTTTAATGAATACGATGTCTCAGGAGGAGCAAACCAGAGTGTATCGGGATTTTGTGTATGAATCAGCTTTAGCAGCTTATGAAATAGTTAGAGGTAGAATTACTATAGCTGATAGCAAAGTTACCTGCCCGGTGCTGGTAATTGCTGGAGGACAGGACAGAGCCACTCCACCAGAAGTAGTAAGAAAGATAGCAGCTAAATACAATGCTCTCTATATGGAATACCCGGAGCATTGCCATGTTTCTCTGGTGAAAGGCTCAGGATGGGAACAAGTTGCCAGGGACATATTTGATTGGGCAAGGGAATAGAAAGGTATAAGCAAGGAATTAGGAAAAGTGCCAGAATAAGCCCCTGTAATCCTTCTCATTCCTCATGGCTGGTTTCTATCCTCCATTATATAATATCTCGACCCTACCAAATCTTCCTAATCTTATGTGTCCAATTCCAGGGGTTCCCTCCAGGAAACCTAATCATCATACTAGTTCATGCTTTCATCGTGAATATCTGCTTATTAATCAGTATATGAATGACTATACAAAGCTTTACTATATTATCCCAATGGCTACTATAATTGCCTTTTCTATCTGCTTCATCTTTTCATCACTTATCTTGCCCTCAAAAGGTCCTCTGACAAGTAAGGATTTGTCTATTGTTGTTAGCTGTTCACATTTTGCTATAGATGCTTTTGATAAACCACCTTCACCCTCTTGAAGTAAAACATGGGTATGAGCCGGCCTCAAATTTGTAGATAAAGGAACAACAATTATGTCATTGGCTAATTTATTTCGAATATCTAAAGAAACTACTAAAGCAGGACGATTTTTAATATCCTTTGGCTTTGTTGGCAGATTGACTAAATATATCTCCCCTCTTTCAGGATATTCAATCATTCCATGTCCTTTTTGCATTTTCTTCAGCTACCTTAGTCCACTCCCTGTCTTCCTTCTTTTCCTTTTCTGAAAGAGATAGGTAATAAGCCTCAATGTCTTTTTCAATTGCTCTTTTTTTAGACTTCAGCAACGAGTCACGCAGCATTTCTTCCATTAGCTGGCTTCTTGGAGTTCCTCTTTCCTTTGCAATTTCGTCTATTTCATTAACTACATCACCACTGATTGTTACTGTCAGTTTTGTTTTGCGAAGGATACTTGTATATGGCATAATTAACCTCCTTTATTTCTTATAAATTATAAGATAATCCGGGGTATAATTGCAACCTAAATCTTTTCATACATTTGTATGCAATATGTATGAAACTAAAAAGACTTTTTCAGGAAGGACCGTATTTGAAGAGTAAAAAGGCGCTAAATGACGTCCAGCAGAGCCGCCTAATCCGCTGTCATTCGCT
>CAYVML010000133.1:0-5342 GCA_964452475.1 uncultured Dehalococcoidales bacterium | reverse complement strand
TGTAAACTTGGAAATAGCCATGGGCCCCTGCTCCTTTGGCATGGACAACCCTTTCTGGAATACGTTCTCTATCAAAATGAGCCATCTTCTCGATAAATTGGACGTCCTGTAACAGTACCGGGCCCCGTTCTCCAACAGTTAAGGAATTCTGGTTGTCAGTTACTGGTACTCCCTGATTGGTTGTAAGTTGCTTTTTTTTCATTATACCTCCCTTCTATCATTTTATTGGTGAAAATGTACTTACGTTATGAATGTAAGTCTCCAGCCAATCTTTTTATATCCCCTCATTAACATAATCATAAGAAGTGATAGCGAAGTTGTCAAATCTACGGGCTGATATGCTCTAAGAAACCAGTCTAAGAGCTATTTATGACTGGAGAACAGACCAACTTCAATCTGCTTTACCATTATCAGGCAAAACTCACCGATTTATCTTTTTCCCGAGGCGAGGAGAATCGACAGCTAATAAAGCCTCCCAAATTGGAAGGCTTCTATTTCTAAGTCAGCAGGCCATCTGCCAACAACTGCAGTTGGCTTCATTATCAGCCCGCCATTTTCACATATTTCCACGAAATTAAAGAGCTAGCTGCTGCTCAATCTTCCTTCGCAACACTAGGGAAAGAACAACCGTAAAGAGGACTATCAGTCCAACCAAAACAAAGACGTTCACGGCGATATCGGACCAGCCTCCACCACACTGCGCTAGTTCTACAATCGGCTCGATAATATAGTATGAGGGGAATATCCGGCCTACCCACTCGGGAATCTGGGGAAACATATAAACCAGAGCCGGCGCATAAAGTAAAATACCGGCTATTTTATACGAGGCTAACAGGCTGTTAATATCTTTGAGAAGCGCTCCCACCGTCAAGCCTACGATGGTTCCCATCACCACACCAAGCCCAAGCCCCACTACCAGCAGCATTGGATGTAAGCCGAAAGCCTGGTTTAGCACCAGGATAAAAACTCCCATAAAAAGGCTCAAGACTGCTCCTATAACCCCCTTGGAATTGAAACTAATGTGGTTCCACTGCTACTAATTCGCCATACCAGTAAGTGAGTTTTTCAACTTACCCAGGCTTCTAAACATGCCGTAGAGAATAATGGGGGCCAGTTCACGTATAAGTATATATCAGTTTATAACTGCATCATGCACTAGCACATCTCTACTGTAGATTTGGCTGTAAACTGCGGCTGAAGCAACGATAAGAATTGCTCCACTACCAGGGCTAAATTAACTTCTATGCACCGTCATTCTTAAGAAGAGGCGAATAAGCCTGAAGGTATCATAAATTTGAAGTAAACTGTATTTTATTGTAGAAGTCAGTTCTGTACCAACCCATGGAAGATAAATCGATCGTATTTGCCCAGTAAAGCTTTAGTGCCTCCCAGTATCTCTGAGTGTATTCCACTTGCGTAAAGCTATGTTATAGTGTTGTGGATATACCAGAAATAAAATAAATAGCCCAGATAGTTTGTATCACCAGTTACTCATGTAAGCATAATACTAAGATAACAACCAAATCAATCAGAATGCCTCCAGAATCCAGCTCCAAACAGTCCATATAATTAAATATATAAGAACCTGAAAAATTGATATGATTATGTTAATGAGATTGAGGTGAAAATGAAGTAATAAAGGAGAAATAACACTATGAGACAGCATAAATTTTTCCTGTCCATTCTAAACCTTCTTGGATTCCTTGGTACTATTATCGTAAATATACTTGCTAATGCTCTTCCTATAAATAACAAGACAACTGGTGCGTTATCTGACCAATACCCTAATCTATTTGTTCCAGCGGGATTTACCTTTTCAATTTGGGGGTTGATTTATATTCTGCTTGCGATTTTCGCTATCTATCAATTGAAAGTTGCCATCAGAAAAGATACTCAACAGTCATCCTTTCTTGAAAAAATTGGCCCTTTTTTCTTTGTTTCATCTATTGCCAATATCGGTTGGATATTCGCCTGGCATTACGAAGTAGTTTCTCTGTCACTTCTGCTAATGCTTCTACTTCTGGGATGCCTGATTGCGATTTATATTCGACTTAATATTGGTAAATCATCTTCTACGAAATCTGAAAAATACCTGATCCATCTACCATTTAGCGTCTATCTTGGCTGGATCACTATAGCTACGATTGCTAATGTCACCGCTTTGCTGGTCGACCTCAACTGGGATAAATTTGGACTTGGAGAGCAATTCTGGGCTGTAGGTGTTATAGCTATAGGCATAGCAATTTCGCTGAGTGTACTATTCACGCGAAAGGACATATTCTATTGCCTTGTTGTCGATTGGGCACTCCTTGGCATATTGATAAAACGGCTGGCTGTTGACGACGTGCCTGATGATAGCGTGATTATCATTACCATTATTGGTCTGGTGCTGATATCGGCTGGAATAATAATACAAGTTAAGAGAAAAGGGATATCCCAGAATGATAGAGAGGCGATGACTTTCCACTGATAGAAGTCGGGCATTTTAACAAGTGGCCTTGTTAAGAGAAGTTATCAACCTGTGGTTTAGTAAGTACTGGGGGTTGAATAATGAATTCGCTCAGTTATATACACTCATATTTATATGACAATCATGGAAGATATATAAAGAGTTGCAGGGATGATGAAAATCAAGATTTATGATGTAAAACAGGACAGGGTATCAATCGTCGAGAAAATCACGAAATCGGATGTGGAATGGAAGAAGCTCCTGACAAATGAGCAGTATGAAATCACGACAAAGAAGGGAACGGAGTTTCCAGGAACCTGTGCCTTTGACAGTATACATGAACCGGGTATTTTTCGCTGTATACGATGCAGCACCGACCTTTTCCGTCATTCCGCAAAATTCGAATCGGGAACGGGCTGGCCAAGTTATTATGAACCGGTCTCGCCGTTGAACGTGATAGAACAGCCTGACATGAGCCTGGGAATGATGCGGATTGAAGTACTCTGCGCCCGGTGTTCCTCCCATCTTGGCCACATTTTTAATGATGGCCCACCACCAACTGGTAAACGTTACTGTATTAACGGCGTTGCGCTTACATTCATACCCGAGGATATACTATGAACCAGGTTTTATCAATTGAAGTTGCTACTCTCGCTGGTGGCTGTTTCTGGTGTATCGAGGCAGTCTTCCGTGAAGTTCGTGGGGTGGAGAAGGTGGTACCCGGCTATACGGGTGGCACCACCATCAATCCAACCTACGAGCAGGTCTGTACTGGCATGACCGGCCACGCCGAGGCACTGCAGGTGAGCTTCAATCCTTCCATAATCTTATACCGGGAAATCCTGGAGATTTTCTTCTCCGTTCATGATCCAACAACACTGAACCGTCAGGGTGCGGATAAAGGCACACAGTATCGTTCAGCTATTTTTTACCATAACCAACAGCAAAAAACCACTGTAGAGGAACTCATCATAGAACTCAATAACTCTCACCAGTGGAAGAAACCCATCGCCACTCAGGTTGTTCCGCTGGGTGCATACTATCCCGCAGAGAAATACCACAGCGAATACTTTTCCCGACATCCAGAACAAGCATATTGCCAGATGGTTATTTCGCCCAAGGTCAATAAATTCCGCAAGCAGTGGGTAAAGCGGCTTAAGAAGTGATCGAGATTCTGGAACCCATCAAGGAGCAGGAAATCAAGCAATTCTTTGAAACGGAAGAGGAAAGATGGAAGTGCCTCTTTAGCCTTTGCTGTCTTTGGAGAAATATATTATGGAAATCTGCTGGCTGTTATTCACATCAGCGAAACCAGATTAATGTACATCGTGGATAAAGAGGTAGGCCGATATGTTGCCTGACATGAACAATAAATATGTTAATATTGAAAGCGTAGCTGAAAAGGCGTTGGCGAACAGAGAACTGTTATCAGAAATATTGGAGGGGCTTACAACAAAGAAAGAGACTCTCAGATACAACTGTTTAAAAGCTTTACTGCTACTGAGCGAGACGAATTTGGTACTCATGCAATGATGATGACAGAGGCGGTGGGATCGAAAGGGCACGTCACTGGCATTGATATTGAGCCTGAATTTATAGCTTATGCGAAAAAAACTGCAGCAAAGGCTGGCTTATCAGATATGGTATCTTTTCAGGAAGGAGATATGAACAAACTCCCCTTTAATGATAAGACCTTCGACTGGACGTGGAGTGCTAACTTAGTAGGGTACCGTTCTGCAGATCCTTTGCCGCCACTTAAGGAGATGGTGCGAGTGGTGAATCCCAGTGGTATTGTTGCTATCCTCGTATTTTCCTCCCAAATGCTACTTCCGGGTTATCCATTGCTAGAGGCAAAACTTAACACTACTTCCTCCGGGATCGCCCCTTTCACAAGTGGAATGAGGCCAGAGTTACACGCTTTTCGGGCGCTGAGTTGGTTTCGCGAAGTAGATTTGAGGGATGTCAAAGCACAGACCCTTGTCAGTAATGTTCAAGCTCCACTGAGTTATGATATCTACAATGCCATGACTGCGCTTATTAAAATGCGGTGGGTAAATGTTAAAACAGAGCTAACTGAAGAAGATTGGGCAGAATATCAGCGATTGTGCAATCCAGAATCCTCGGATTTCATCTTACATCATCCAGATTATTATGCTTTCTTCACCTATACAATGTTTCATGGTCTAGTATCAAAGTGAAAAAGAACTGAACCACCAAATTGATTTGGGCGATTAAAACAAACATATACAGATTGCTGGTAATAGCCGTGTTAATAGTACACATATTCCATTATATTAGTTTCACCAATGCCTATCAGGATTAAATGAATCATGTAGTGACTGTCCTCCTTGAGCGCTTGAAAGCTTTGATGATTTCATGAGCTACCAGGAATAAAGCTGCCGCAACGAGAACACTTACCCAATCACCGAGGGTCAAGGAAGCAAACCCCAAAAATCTACTGATGAAAGGTGTGTATATCGCTGTCATGGTAAATCCAATTGATATCAAAATAGACCATAGTATCTTCGTGTTACTCCAAAAGTTACTGTTAAAAAACGAATCATAGGTAAACCTTCTAGATAAGATATTGGCAAACTGACAAAAGACGATAGTAGCGTAACTTATTGTAGTAGCTCTTGAGTATAGATCATGAGTCATTGTAAGTTCAGCACCCGTGCGCTCCATGAATAACACGAAATTTGCAAAGCCGAGAGCTCCCATGAGAAATCCCAGGAAAAGGATTTCAGACATTGTATACCTGTTAAGGATATGTTCTTGCTGTCTTCGAGGCGGAGATGTCATCAAATCCCTTGAACCCGGATCAAAGGTAAGAGCTGTTAGCGGTAAAATCTCTGCCAGCAGATCAATTGCCAGTATTTGAATAACCAGAATT
>CAYVML010000132.1:0-5361 GCA_964452475.1 uncultured Dehalococcoidales bacterium | reverse complement strand
CTGTCACAACTGTCACAAGCGTCTCAATGTTTCTTTGGTTTCACTTTTAGATGTAATGTTCAGTGGGTAACAAATTGGCAGAAAGAGGGTTAAGAGGTCTTTATCTACCTCACCCCCTTTATCCCCCTCTCCTATCAAGGAGAGGGGGAAGAAAATAGAAAGAGGGGCTATCGCCCCTCTTGGACTGCCCCCGTTTAACATTCTATTGACATCAATGTTTGTTAGTCATATATTACATATACGATGAAAAGGATCTGTTTTTATGCTATTGCTATTGCTCTACTTTTAGTAATGATTAGTGGATTGACTACAGGCTGTGAATGGTTATCTTCAGCACCTGCACCGCCAGCTTCAGAATACCCCGCAGATATTATTGGACGTGTAACAGTGGCTGAATTCCTAACAGACCTTGCAGAAGGGAGTCCTGGGGTCTTGAATCCTGCAGAGAATAATATTTTTTGGGTTGTCAATATCTCTATTAAGAATAAAACCTATCCACAGCCAGTTACTAGCGATTATTGGAAGGATTGGGCAATCATATCAGGGGCAAACGTCTATAAGCCGCCAGAAATTTTTAAAGTGCTAGCAAAAGGAACACAAATCAAGCGTATCCTTACGGGGCAAACTGGACAAATATTGAATTGTTTTGAAGTTCCCAGTAGCTTGACATTGAGCAATGCCCAGATAGTGTATCAGGGTCAGCAACCCTATTCTTATGGAATATTAACTGGTGGAGACAAAGTGGCAGGATACAACTTCCTTTTGAAAAAAGCAGTAACAATATCATCGCCAACTACCAATCCAAAGACGAGTGCCAGCCCATCGGGAACTTATGTTGGTACTTTACAGGGATTTGAGATATCCCTTACCTTTAAGGGAGATGTTTTGGAATACTATGACAAATTCAATGGTAAACTGGTTTTCAAATACACCATATCACAAGACGGTTCTACAATGACGACCACGAATGTCGCAACCGGTGTTACTTCGACAGGGTCTTTCAAATACATAAAGGAATACGATTGCGTTGTTATATATACTTCAAGTGATACCCCGATACAGTGCTACAAAAAATGACGCAGTTATAATTTTTAGCTGGCAACCCCTTTCCCCTTATCCCTCTTCCCCTCTATGTTATAATATAAATTGAAGTAGTTAATTTCGAATCTAAGACGGAGGTCGTTTTTATGATAAATTGCTTTCAAAGGTTATACAATTATCAGTCGCTTTAATTTTGCTGCCGGAAATTCTTGCTCAATTTCCAGTTGAATTCGTTTGCGCCTTGATTCTGATAGTAATAGTGTTCACTAGAAATCTTTAACAGGACTGGCAGCAGTAGAAAGTCTTAGAGAAGGGGCATAGCCCCCTCTCTTTTTGTTCTCCCCCTCCCCATACCCAACCACCCTCCCCTTAACATAACGCTAAAAACAACTTCCTCACCCTAACCACACTCCAATTGTTTCCCCAAAATAAAAAACACTCAATTATTTTGAAGCTAAAAAAAGAGGCGCCCTTTTACAGACGCCTCTCTTAAAAACCTATGACTAACTAATATCAACTCTGAAACGGGTCAAGCCCTCGACCATTAGTACGGTTAAGCTAAAAACATTACTGCTCTTACACTCACCGCCTATCAAACAGGTAGTCTACCTGCGGTCTTACTCCTTCACAAACAATCTGGCTGATTGTGCAACGTTAGAATGCTCGGTGATGATTTCTTTTATGTAATTGACCATTGACGAATGTGCTAGAATTAGGTCAGTAGGTGACCTGTGGAAGAAAGGCTGAGGTATATTCTGATTTCAGTAAACGAATGGCTTAAGTTTGCTGAGGCAAAGAATGGGGCTCTTTTAGCAGCCGACATTGCCATTCTCTTTGGTGTCTTCAGGTTACTGAACGATTCGACAGTTCAAAGAGTTGTCATTTACTTAGCTATCTTTCTCATAATCGTTTCAGCAATCAGTAGTCTTATCTCGTTTATTCCGCAACTTAAAATATCCTCGTTCACACACAAGAAAAGGATGGAAAAAGAAACCAATTTGATATTTTATGGGCATATAGCGAAATACGAGCCGCAGAGCTACATTGAGGCATTGTATGCTGAATCCGGTGCCGAGCCAGTAGCTATTACTTCAATCGAATTAGATTATGCCCAACAAATTATCGTAAATTCACGAATCGCGGTAAGGAAATATCTCTGTTTCAATGCCGGCCTATGGCTAACAGTGTTATCACTACTACTTTTGCTTGTGGTAAGTCTTATGTCTGTTATGGCAGTTTAAATAGCTTGGAGACATCATTGATTACTGACGAACAGATGCCAGAGCGTTTCCTTGAAGTTATAGAAGAGCAGGTATCTATCTATAATATGGGGCGCTCGATTCAGGCGATAAATACAATTCCGGATACATCTGCTATTCCGATTCAAAATCCATCGCATTGGTTAAGAATACCTAAAGTCATCTGCGTATATGTTGATATGATGGGCTCTACTAGACTCAGTGCTGAAACGCATGACCAGAGTACAGCTGGTGCATATCAATTATTCACTGGGACATCGGTAAAGCTATTTAACTCTTTTGGCTCTCCCTATATAGATGTCAGAGGCGATGGTATCTTTGCACTCTTTAATCAGGACCAACCATATACGGCTTTAGCGTCTGCCGTTACCTTTAAGACATTTGCAAAAGAGATATTTGTACCTAAGATAGGAGAGAAGACCGGGTTGCCCATAGGTTCACATATCGGTATTGACCAAAAAACGGTACTTGTAAGAAAGATTGGTTTAAAAAGATACGGTAGCCGCACTGATAGACAGAATGAAGTTTGGGCGGGAAAGCCTGTCAATATGGCCGCGAAACTGGCTTCATTATCGCATGACAATGAACTCCTTGTTTCTGAAAGGTTTTTTACAAATCTGGAGGACGAACACGCAGTTTATTCTTGTGGGTGTCCATCTGGGGTTAAAAGCCCACTTTGGGAAGAAAAAGACTTAACAGATGACGATAGATTTGATTTTAATACATCATATAGCCTTAAAAGTTGTTGGTGTAAGAAACACGGGCGAGAATATTGCGAGGCTATACTCGCCTTGGACAAGTGAACGTTGCGGAATAATTTGATGGAGAAAACCGCTTCTTCAGCATTGGTATTTATCCTGATTTTGAGCTTCTCTCTTGGTTGTGCTCAAGAGCAAGCACCTCCAACGCCACCTACAACTGAACCTATACCAACCCAAGTTGAAGTAGAGGAGGAAGTCACCGTTCATTTCATCGATGTTGGCAATGAATGGGCTAAGCTGAAAGCTTATACTGAAGCCCATTATTCCAATAATTAGATGATGTGAGGAGGTACAAACATTGTGGAAGCAGGTCTAGATAACAGGTTCTGGTTATTGTTGATTCTGGCCCTACCTTCTGCCATCTATTACACAGCTAGGCTGTATGATCGTTACATGCACCGTGCGCTGAAAGGTAAGGACAGCGATTCACCTACGACAAATACAAGCCGCATTCTAGAGATTGCGCAACGGGAGTCCGGTAACCGCCCACCACTCATCCTGTCGATAGTAGGGGTTACCTGTACCATGCTGATACTTGCCTTCGGTGGTTTGGCAATATATTTCTGGATTGTGGGTAGCGTAGCATTCCGGATAGACGGAACGACGATACTTTTCCTCGTACTTTTTGTACTTGCTCCAATTGCAGTTCTGATAGATACTTTCTTCTTGGAACGCAAGTCCTACAGATTAGGCAGAAGTTGGGTATTTAAGGACGCTAGAGCTGTTCTAGACGGTGACATAGACATTGCTTTCGATCGCTGCCTAAAAGCGCTCAGTGCGATGAAAGCTGTGGTGATAAGGATGAAAAGACCCACGTTAGTCAAAGCCCGGTTTGGAAAATCCGTAATTATAGTGAAGCTTAGACACAGAAGTGGCCCTAAGGTAGGAGTTCATGTAATGAGCGATAGCCAGTGGTTGACAGTCAAACTGGACGGAGGCGCGAACCAGAGGAACATAGACACATTTTTGAGTGAATTGAGCAAGCATTGACTTTGGTAGCGGACTTGCCTGGTATAAAGTACGATTGTGGTGGGGAGGTGAATTACCATGAAAGTACAGCGTTCTTCTATCTACATTCGATATCAGCAAGGGGCATATCGCCAAGCAATTATGGAAGGGTTTGCTTGGTTAACGGAAATGGCGAAAAAAGATACAAGCAAGAGCTATGCTCTCTTGGCTGTCGTAACTCAATCTAACCTTAGAGGTTACGTATCATCAGTTATAGGAGAGAAAACAGTAACTAGCCTAGCAAAGGGAGACGACGTAACAATTAACGGTATTGTCAGACTATCCCTTCTAACAGAACGGAAAGTTATGTATTCATGGAACGGCCCTGTCTTAGCTATTTATCCAACTAAGAAACTTCTTGACAAAATAGATAGTCTGAGTGGCGCCACAGACGTATTGGTCATCCCATGGACTCTACAAGAAGTTGAATACTGGATTGATACTTGGACGGCTATTGAGTTAGGTTCTGCCCCTCAAGTCGAAGCTAGGATACCCTTCTCTAATCCTTTAGTAGAGGCTGCATTGGAGGCGTTAACAAATAGGGTTAATCTGTCTACGGGTATTTTACATCCTTCAGACCGTGCAGCAACAATTGACCTCTTCAGGATTTTGCGTGATAGTGGAATATCTTACGATCCTGATGAAATAAGAGCCTGGTTAGTGCGATATGGATGGAAACCTAGGGATGCAGACGATGTCAAAAAAGTTTCTGAGGCTATTCTTGCGAGAAAAGCGCTGAGAGGCCAGCGCCATGCATGGAGTGACAACATTCTAGATATACTCCGGGAGAGGGCAGGACAGAAGTGAGCTGGAGTAGATAAGTGGGTCTCTTGGGCTCGCTTTAAGTGGTCGATGCTCTACAAAGAATATACTAATTGCGCCTCCTCAAGACAAATTTCTCTATTATGTCTTTGATTTACTAATAAGGCGTGGTATCAACGACAAGAATATCAGCTTGGGATTTGATATATTGGGTGAAATAGATCCTAGGGTGAAATACGAGGATTATTCAACTTATTTTGATGATGTCTTAAGTAGAGCGGAAACGGAGACTGATCCAAATATAAAATCTCTATTGGTTAATGGATCGAAAACCCTAGACCCCAAAGATCTCAATGACCAAAATAAGAGCTTCTGGCAAAAGGCGAGGAAATTATCACCACCAGGATAATTATAGCTATACGTTAAAATTGGGTGGAGAATCTCCCTCCTTTCATGGGGGAATAAATTGAACAAAATGACGTTTTGTTCAGTGATAGATTCTACCCTTTCCCTGAGTAGTCTTTTTTCTC
>CAYVML010000131.1:0-5388 GCA_964452475.1 uncultured Dehalococcoidales bacterium | reverse complement strand
ACTTCTCAGGCTCATCTTGCGTTAGAAATCGATACCCTCTTCAGGCTCATCTTGTTTTGGGAGAGACTACTAGGGTACTATAGGATAAACTGATATGAACAACGTCTGTATAATTGGCAGTGGGCACGTGGGACTGGTTACCGGTGCCTGCCTGGCGGAACTGGGGAATAAGGTAATCTGTGTCGATAATAATGCCCATAAGATCAAGGGTTTAAAAGAGGGAAAAATTCCTTTCTATGAGCCTGGACTGGAAGAACTTGTTCACCGGAATGCAAACAACGGAAGACTCTCCTTTACTACTGGCATCGAAGAAGGAGTTAAGGTATCGGAAATCATCTTCATTTCTGTAGAGACGCCTCCAAAGCCGGATGTAACAGTAGATATGACCCTGGTCGAGACAGTCACCCGTGAAATCAGCCAAACAATAGATAACTATAAGGTCGTAGTTGAAAAAGCACTGTTCCTGTAAAAACAGGGGAGTGGATAAGCAGAAAAGTTAAACTTAATAGCAATCGTGGTGTTGACTTTGATGTGGTGTCTAACCCCGAATTTTTACGCGAAGGCTCAGCAGTCAACGACTTTATGAATCCCGACAGGATTGTAATCGGCACAGCATCCGAGCGGGCAATTAAAATAATGACTGATTTATACAGGCCTTTAAATGCACCAATAATTATTACCGATATAGAAACCGCTGAACTCATTAAACATGCCTCTAATTGCTTCCTGGCTTTAAAAATTTCTTTTATAAACGCCGTTGCCACTATTTGCGAAAAAGTAGGGGCAGACATTGTCAAGGTGGCTGAAGGCATGGGTTATGACCCTCAAGCCATGAGGAATGCCAGGGAAGTTTTAAGGGACGTGGAATACTGCCAGAATCCCTACGAGCTGGCTGCAGGGTGTGACGCTCTTATAATAATTACTGAATGGGACGAGTTCAAGAGCATAGACCTCAAGAGGATTAAGCTACTGCTGAGGCAACCGATTATCATCGATGGTAGGAATATCTATGACCCACAGGAAATGAGAAAACTGGGGTTTACCTATTGCGGAACAGGACGATGACAATGCCTGGTATAGTTACAGGTATAATTAAGAATAAGGAGAGATGAGTGAATAAAGATATCAGCAAAGTACTGGTTACCGGTAGTAGTGGAATGATTGGAACAGCGCTCTGTGAGGCACTCTTACAGGGTGGCTACGAGGTGACTGGAGTAGATTTAAGGCACAATAAGTGGAGCAAGGTCGTGGATAACGCCACGATAATTTGTGACCTGAGGAACGGCACTTCCTTTGAAAAGTTGACGGAGCATTTTGACATGGTAGTGCACCTGGCAGCAAACGCCAGGGTTTTTAACACGGTGGTCACCCCGCAATTGGCAAAAGACAACTTTGATATTTCATTCAACGTTCTCGAATTTTGCAGACTGAACAATGTCAGGAGATTTATATTTGGCAGCAGTAGAGAAGTTTACGGCAACTCAGATAAAGTTTACTCCACTGAAAATGAAGTTGACCTAAGGAACTGCGAGAGTCCTTACACGGCAACAAAGATTGGAGGGGAGGCCCTGGTAAGCGCTTATCATTACTGCTATGGCATAGAATATGTAATACTCAGATTTTCAAACGTCTATGGCAATTATGATGATAGCGACAGGTTCATTCCTCTTATCATTGAGCGGATGAAAAAAGGCGAAGATATAACGGTATTTGGAAGGGAAAAATTGCTGGATTACACCTATATCTCCGATTGCATCAAGGGGATAATTCAATCTATTAAAAAGTTCAACAGCGTCAGTGGGAATGTATTTAACATAGCTACTGGCAAAGGTATCACCATTCTCGAGTTAGCAGAAAAAATTAAGTACAAGGCTGGAGCGACCAGCAAGCTGGTTATACAGGAAAGCAGAACAGGTGAGGTTATGCAATTTATAGCTGACATCTCCAGGGCCAGAGAGCTGTTGCATTATGAGCCGGAAGTCTTTATAGACGATGGTATAATACGAACGCTCGAGTGGTATCAGAATGTGAATAAAGGCAGAGATGGATAAGCTGGTAATTATCGGCGCTGGCCTGGCTGGACTATCAGCAGCCTATCACTTTGAGCAACAGGGATTCAGCAACTACCAGATACTTGAGAAAGACTCTGCAGTTGGGGGCCTGTGCAAATCATTTCTCATAGATGGTTTCACCTTTGATTATGCCTCACACATTCTTTACACAGAGGACAGCTATGCTGAGGAGCTCATTAAGAAGAACCTGCTTAAAAATAGCTTTAATTCGCAGCTAAGAAAAGCATTCGTTTATTACCGGAATGTTTATACCGAATTTCCCTTCCAGGGGCATCTCTATGGACAGGACCCGGATATCGTTAAGGATTGTCTTCTCGGTCTGTTTGAAGTGAGGTGCAAAGGAGCACCAAATCCAACAAATTTTGAAGAGTGGATCAACAGCACTTTTGGCAGCGGGATAGCAAAGCACTTTATGCTTCCCTATAATAGAAAATTATGGGCGATCAGCCTGCAAAAGATGAGCTATGATTGGATTTCTGAACGTGTACCTATGCCCGAAGTATCAGAAACACTGGAAGGAGCACTGAAGCTACCGCAAAGAAACTATGGCCCGAACGCATATTTCTGGTACCCCCTGAAAAGTGGTACTGAAGCTGTGGCAAATGGTTTCCTGCCGCTTGTGAGAAACGTCAACCTTAATTCTGAGGTATCTAAAATCTCTTTAACAACCAGAGAAGTTGAAGTCAATGGCAACAGAATTGGATACGACAGGCTCATCTCAACTATGCCCTTGCCTAAAATTATATCTTTAATAAGTGACGATATCCCCTTTCAAGTGAAGCGAGCTGCCGGAAGCCTGAAATACAACATCGTTTATGTTGTGAGCCTTGCGGTAAACAGAGCTAACATTTCAGGCTACCACTGGATTTACTTCCCTGAGAAGAAATACATTTTTCACCGGCTGAGCTTCCCGATGAACCTTTCTGCTGCCATGGCGCCAGAAGGGACAAGTTCAATATCGGCTGAGCTATCCGTTTCTATGCGAAAGCCATTGAAAATGTCCAACGGTGAAATCATGGAGGCTGTTGTGGATGGTTTACGGAAGGCTGGAATACTCAATAAAAGAGATAGGATTCTGTTCAGAGATGTAAAATGTTTAGACCCTGCCTATGTCATTTATACCCCTGACCGTGAGAGAAATATTGAGCTGATACATAAATTCCTGAATGCCAAAGAGATATACCCCTGCGGCAGATTTGGAAACTGGGCATATTTGAATATGGACCAGGCTATCTTAAGCGGTCGTAAGATAGCATATGAAGTACTAAACCCTGTAATATGAATAGCTCCAGAGAAAAGCATAATTATAAGCATTGTCCCTGAGAAGGAAGTGAAATAAATTGGAGAAGTCTCAGATTCAGCCCGGTAAGCAGATTGCCAGGCAGGAGGCATTGAAGCCAGCTCCTACAGTCAGTGTTGTTATCCTCAGCTATAACCGTAAAGATAGAATCAGAGAGACATTGAGTGAACTTCAAAAGCAATCCTACCAGGATTTTGAAGTGATAGTGGTGGATAATAACTCACACGACGGTTCTCAGCAGCTAATTGAAGAGGAATTTACAGAGGTTCAACTGCTAAAGCTGCCACATAACATCGGCATAGCTGGCCGTAATCGTGGCATGGAAATATCCCGTGGAGAATTCATCGTGATCATAGATGATGATGCAGTACTTGAAAAAGACTGGATAGAAAAGGCTGTCAAGTATTTCGATAAAGAACCTTCCCTCGGCGTACTGGCAAGCAAGGTGCTGAACTATTATTCCAGAGAAATATGGGGCTGGGTTTACGGAGTGGACGTCAACACATTTGCTGACCAGCAGTTTGAGACATTCGATTTTGTAGCCTGTGCTGCGGCAATAAGAAAACCCGCCCTGGAGAAAGCTGGTTTGTTTTCCGAAGAACTATTCCTCTACTGGGACGAGGATGATCTTTCTATCAGAATAATTGATGCTGGTTATACGATATGGTATTGCCCCGATTTAGTTGCCTACCATGTAATTCCCGTAAGCCAGAATGCCACGAGAAGTAAGAGAAGGGTATACTACCAGGCCAGAAATTCAATCTGGTATTACTGGAAGTACTATCCTGTCTGGGTAGCAATTATCGTTTCCGTTTGTAGTATTCCCTACCACTTAAGTAGCGCCCTCAGATACAGATGCCTGCGGGCCTGCCTCAAAGGCATTCTGGATGCCCTTCTTGGCATGCCTGGAATCCTCAAGAAAAGGACACCTGTCAGGGAAGAAACCTGGCGGAAGGCTGCGACTCCTAAAGTGAAGCGTTTCCTGAGAATATAGCTAATTGCAGTAATTCTTCAATATGACAGTTGCTGCCCCCCTAAAAACTGGTCCAGGGATAATGTTAGTTTTATCAATCATACACCTTTTACCATAGCTGCCGCATATGCCAAGGGAGATACGTTCCCCAAGGCTCCGTGAGGTCGCTCATTATTGTATTCCTGCCGCCATGCTTCTACTTTCTCCCGGGCATCACCCAAAGATAAAAACCAGCTTTCATTCAAGCATTCCTGGCGTAGCCTTCCGTTAAAGGCTTCGATGATTCCATTGTCTGTAGGTTTCCCAGGCCGACTGAAGTCCAGCTCTACACCATTGGAATATGCCCATTGGTCCAGCCTCTTCGATATGAATTCAGGCCCGTTGTCTACCTGAATCTTTTTCGGTAAATCCCGGTTCTTACTTAGCCGCGTTAATACCTCAACCACACTGTCGCTCCCGATATTCTCAGCTACCTCTATCGCTAGACTCTCACGGTTAAAGTTATCCACTAACATTAACAGCCTGATCCTCCTGCCGTCATAGAGTTGATCGCTCATGAAGTCCATGCTCCATCTCTCATTAACTTCCGTGGCAGCCAGCCTCTCCATACGTCTGCATGCGGTCACATGGCGCCGTGGCTTCTTCGGCCTTATCCCCAGTTCCTCCAAACAGTAGAGGCGGTATACCCTATTGTGATTCACTTTCCAGCCTTCCCTCTGTAAAAGTATATGCAGCCTTCTATATCCATAGCTTACCCTCGACTGGGCTAAATGCCTCAACCTTATCCTTAATGCAGCCTGCTCATCTGCAACACTTCGATACTGACAGGTTGACCGCTGCAACTGAATAACACCACATGCCCTTCGCTCACTCACCTGGTAACAAACCTCCAGTACCTCGGCATCTTCCCGCAGTTGAACAGGCTTCAGGACTTTTTCCGCAGCACATCCTGTAGCATCTGCTTATCCAGGCTCAGGTCAGCCAGCGCATATACTTTACTATTATGTAGTAAAAGAATAGCATGGTACTAATATTATAGATTT
>CAYVML010000130.1:0-5413 GCA_964452475.1 uncultured Dehalococcoidales bacterium | reverse complement strand
TGCTCCAGTTTGCCTCTGAGACCGTTCATAAATACTCCTCCAGCCAGTAGAAATCACCATCTTCAGTGACGATGAGCGGGCATTATTCATACTCCTCGTTTTTCAGAATCCTTCTTAACTGAACAATAAGCGGAGGTAAATCCACGGTGACTATTGTCCAGACAATATCCAGGTCGACATCGATATAACCATGAGCCAGACGGTTTCTGGTTCCAGTTATTGCCTCCCAGGGAACTTCAGCATACTTACGGCGTAATTCCGCAGAAACGGTTCTTGATGCCTCACCAATGACTTCTATCAGGTGAATGGTCGCCATTGCCAGCATCTCGTTGGAATCCAGGTCAGCCCGGCTTTTACCCTTGTTGAACTGCACAGCCTTGCTGGCAAAATCCAGCATATGGCGTATCCTGACTACATCCTTACGCTTTGGTTCTGGCATATTGTACCCTTGCTTCGCGTATTACGCTATCGCGAAAATATCGGCTTATGTCTTGTGGTGTACGCAGGTCTATTTTTCGCCCAACAAGTTGTGAAAGCTCATTTTCAATGTCGATTATGCCGAATCCGGGGACATGCCCGGGCTCAAATTCCACCAGGACATCGATATCACTGTCCGGGTGAAAGGCATCCCTCAGTACCGAACCGAAAAGCGCCAGCTTTGTGACGTGGTATTTAAGACAGAACCGGGACAGGTGGTCTTCCGTCACTCTGAAGCGTTGGGCAATTTTATCGAGTGCTTCCCCACTAACACCAACCACGCCCGGAAATTTTTGCACGATGCCTCTAAGCTCGTTAAAGATAGTACACTTAGCATTCGCCCGGTAATATACCTGCCTTCCCCGTACTTCTCGGATGAGAATACCTGTATCTGTCAGCTTTTTCAGCTCTCGCTGTACCGTTCCACGTCCGCTTTTTACCGCATTCAGTATCTGTTTGGTATAAAAAGATTCATCGGCATGGCCGTAAAGAAGAGCCAGAACCGCCTGCCTGGTTTTTCCGAAAAGCCCTTTGCATAATAAGTTTTCATTCATAGTTATTACCCACTATGGGTAATATGATACCTATATTGGGTAACATAATCAAGTACCAGATATGCCAGTCTAACTTCAACAATATAAAAGCTTCTAGCCTTTATAAAGTTTTGCAACTCTATCATCAATCTGCTGCTCCAATTCCTTTAAACGTACCTGAGCTTCCAGTGGTAGCGGGTAGCTGTTTTTATTGAATAGTGCAATAATTTCGTCAACCAATGAAATGATTCCCTCCTGCTCTGTTGTTGTTGCATATGCAATGGGCAAATGTCGCCAGTCATCAGGATAAAGTTGTATCTTGTGTCGCCTGTGTGTAGCAAGCCACTCATGTGCAAAAGAGGAATTTGTTATTGCTAACAAATATTTGGGGGCAAATAACGCTGACTCTTGTTCCAATTTTTCACGGAATATTACAGTATGGGTTTCAGCTAGCTTTACTTCATTCTGATACCTCGCCGTCTTTCGAATAGAGTTATTCCTAACACCCTTGAGATAATGCCACGGAACACAGCAGCAGAAAGAATCTGTACAAATGAGTTGACGATTATCAAAAACTACCTTTGGACAGGTGCCACTAACTTTTACGAGTAGGAGTTTCTCAGGTGCATTATATAGTTCCGGAAAGGTAGGGCGAGCAAACCTTGCAGGGGCACGGTCAGTACCCCATTCCAAGTAACGAATGCGATAAGCCCACCATTTTACTGTATCTTTACCTTGAATAAACAACTTTGGATGAGTCTTATTCTGTACATTCGAAATCATATCTCTGGTTGTAAATGAACCTTTATAGTATCTGTCATCACTATTTGGTCGAAGGCCCCAACTGAGATAGCAGATATTCTCTAATAGCACGAAATTTGTAACTGTAGTGTGCCGAGAGCTATCCATTCGAAAGAGCGCTGTGCCAAACTCATATTGCATAGCAGTAGGCAAGACTTCAGCATTCTGCTCGAACTGATCTTTATTACTACCCCACCGATGTACGCGGACGGACTTGTGATTGCCATCACTAATTGTTTTAGCGTAGTGCACAATCGTATTGCTTATACCAGCTTCAAATAGAGGTACATCGCTGCAGAAATCAATGCGCTCAATACGGGCGTTGCTAAGAAAGAACTCATGCGATTTCTTGGTGTACTTTGCAGTGTTATATGAATCCGAAATAATGAAAACCATCCGCCCATTTGTTCGGAGCAGTTGATAGGCACGTTCTAAAAATGGCAAATAGAGGTCCCATTTCTCGTATAGCGTCTGGTAGATGTTACTTTTTAGTAATATAGCGCGATAGTCCTTCCACCTACCGATGGCTTTTTGACGTTCGGCTTCGTTTCTAATGTGCTTGAACTGTGCATCGGCACGGACGTATGGAGGATTAGCCAGCACAATATCAAAACCGCCGTCAGTGAATACCTCGGCAAACTCCACTGGCCAGTCGAAGCCAACCACCTTATTTCCTCCGTGGGTCCATGTAGAAACCTGCGCTCTAAGTGCAGCGATTTGATCTCGTAATACAAGCTTCTCGCTACCATGTGCAGTCATATAAGCACCCTTCAAGCGGAAGTAATCTTCTATCTGCTGCTGACGGAAGCTAGCCTGTATTCCAGTAGATGGACTGGGAGCAGTGAGGCTATCCCCGGTTTCTACTTTGAAGTCCAGATTGGGCAAGGGCGGTGGATTCATACCTTCAAATTCAACGGCTAGTGAGAGCCACATGCGCAGACGGGCGATGTTCACAGCGAAAGGGTCAAGATCCACACCATACAAGTTATTCTGGATAATCTCTAATTTGCGCTGATAGGAGGAAATGGGGTCAAGATTCCTAGCAGCAAAAAGACATGTACGTAAATCTAGAAGTTCATGTAGCATTCCTAGAAGGTATGCACCACTACCGCATGCAGGGTCACATGTTTTAACACGACGGAGCGCCTCTAAAACTGCTTCAGGGTTTCGGAGTTCTACGGGTTCATGCTCTTCCACGAATTTATCGATGCCCGTGAGTGATTCAACTGGTAATTTTGTCTCTAAATAGCCCTTCAATGCCTCTCGACACATGAAAGAAACCACCGGCTTGGGAGTATAATAGCTTCCTGTTTCGTGCCTGCCTGTAACCAGTTCTTCAAAAACCTTACCTAACATCTCTGGGTCAACAGCCACTTCAATATCTAGTGGTGTGCTCTCAGTAACCGTGAAATTAAATCGGTTGAAAAGATTATTTATTATGCTATCAAAGCAACGATCAGGTACAATAACTTCGGGCTTACGGTCATCCTCATCCTCCTCGAATAAACCACCGTTTAGGTAAGGTACACTACCGATAATAGTTTTAAGAAAACCCCCTTTGTTTATACCAATAACATCGACATCATTAGGGCTATTAAGTCCGGAAAAGAAAAGTAATTTTATGCGATCATTATAGAAATTAGTGTTTTCTGAGCTATCATGAGTGTAGACTTTCCATAGTGCTGTTAGATAATCTCTCTGTGAATCCAATCTTAGCCATTTCTTCTTTTGTATAAACGCAATGAACATTAGACGGTTAAACAGTCGCTGAGTAAAAAGCCTTTTGCTTTCGCCTTGGTCAAACCCTTCAATGAGTTCCTCAACACGTTCAAAGACTCTACGCTACTCTTTATAGAATTCTCTTGTAACTTTCTCAACATCGAAGGCATCATCATGCAAATTCTGTATTTCTAGTATTGGTATGCCAAACATATCGGATCGGAGCATACCAACATTGATTTTCGACAGCCTTTCGCACGCTGTTCTCAGGCGTTCGTCAGGGCTTACAGTAATACGACGGAAGAGTCGTCGTTTCTGACGCTCCGTATTATATTTCACGTTGACGAAGTGCCACTGCTTTTGCTGGTTATCCGAAAACAGGCACAGCATATACTCATGCCCTTGGAGCAGACGGTTTACCACCGGCCGCTCATCGCCCAGCAGTAGAACATCCTTGGCCAGTCGAGCATAGATTATGTGGAAGTCACCACTGGCAGCGATTATCTGCGGGTCTTCAGCAAGGGCCTCTGTAGCTGCCTGGCTCCAGCCATTACGGTTTAGCTGGCCATGTGCCGGGCTATAGTTCAGTTCGGAAAAAAGCTCTCTGACTTTATCTAGACTATCGAAATTTCTGAGCAGGTTATAGACAACAGTTTCTGTTTCGTTTGACATCGTAATACTCCAGGGCAAGCTATTACAGTATGTCATCCAACATCACATACTATTGTTCTTTATCTTACTCTTGGAGTAAGCCAATATCAATGGTTTTCTTTATTATTACGAGATTTTTCCTGCCCACCTACCCAAGACACGGATCGAAGATATAGCAAAGATTCGTCTCTATAAGAAGAGGGTAGCAGGAATAACACCTTGCATTATCATCCTGAGGGAACTTTAGTGACCGAAGGATTTGCTACGAGGCTATAGCCCTTAGTGGAATCTCAGGCTTGACAATATGTAACGTAAATGTTACAAATATTCCAGTCTATAGCAGTATTCTGTAACATGTAAAGGAGAGGAGAATGGATAATAAGACTATCGGCAAGCGTTTGCGGACTATCAGGGAATCTACTAACTTCACGCAGGAGCAGGTTGCAAAATATCTGGACACTAAAAGAGAAATCATCTCCTATATTGAAACCGGCGCCAGGCCAGTAAACACATTGATGTTACGAAAACTCGCAGACCTGTACGGGTACAAATTCTCGTATTTCGTGGATGAGTCGGTGAAAGAAGAGGGACCTCAGGTGTCTATGGCTTTCAGGGTATCCGATTTGAGCGACAGTGACCTGCCGATTATCGCACAGGTCAAGAAGATAGCATTAAATCTGGATAGCTTATATAAGCTCCTTGGAGAATAGAAGATGTCAGAAGTAAAAGCCCGTCAGCTAGCAATTGATACCAGATTGAGACTCGGACTACATTCAACCGAGCACTTTGATATGTACAGAGCAGTGAATTCACTGGGCATAACCTGTGTCAAAAGACCTCTGGAAAGTAGTATCTCCGGGGCAACACTTAAGACTAACGAAGTTAAGGTAATTCTAGTGAATTCTTCAAAAACCCTGGGACATCAAAATTTCACCGTTGCCCACGAAATTTATCATTGTCTCTACGATGAGAATCTCGTTAGTCGAGCATGCAAAACGGAGTCGTTCAACAGGGTTTCGGATAATGAACAAGTTGCTGACTTGTTCGCAACACATCTGCTTATGCCGGAAGATGCTATCTTCAATCAACTAAGACTGCGAAAGAAACTGGACATGAAGTTGACACTGGCGGATATCACCAATTTAGAACAATTCTTCGCTGTAAGTCGAAAAGCTATGTGCTGGAGATTGAAGGACTTGAAGCTCATCACACGCAAAGAGAGCGATAAGTAT
>CAYVML010000129.1:0-5449 GCA_964452475.1 uncultured Dehalococcoidales bacterium | reverse complement strand
ATTCCACATACTGTGAAAAGAATTAGCTGGAACTAGCAAGCCCATGCCAGCTTCAACTTCATATTCCCCTTCCCCCTCGATTAGTAGATGCCCTCGACCTGCATAAACGTATATCCCTGCTTCTGTTTTATGCCGATGAGTAAGGATCCTCCCGCCGGGATGAATAATTTCAGAGATAACAGTAATTCCTTTTGAGCCATGAGTCCCATCCACCATCCGCTTTGTTTCAACTCCCGGGAATGGTTTTTTAAATTCGACTTCCGTGCTGCGTATTACTGGCATAGTACTCCCCCTCTTCTCTATAAAGATAATCCCGAGCTAAAGTGTTATCAATAGATACAGACAACTAGTGTATCACTATCACCACTGCAGTTGTTTCAAGAAGATACTTCACACGGTAGTCTCTTCAAGCAGGGCGTCAGCCATCTCGGTAAAATCATGGATATGAAGGTCCGGGCGATATGGAGTCTCTTCAAAGGGCAGATTGTAACGGTCAACCCAGATGCCGCGATAACCAGAAGCACGAGCCCCCATAACATCAAAGGTGTTAGCGGAAACCATGGCCAATTGATAGGGCTCTGCCCCAAGGATTCTTTGAGTGGCTCGGTAAACTGAAGGATGTGGCTTGAAATTCCCCACTTCCTCAACCGAAATAATCTCATCGAAGTCGTACTTAATACGGTTTTTAGCCAGATGCTCCAGGAACCAGCGGTTTCCATTTGATAAGGCGACAAGGCGGAAACGCTTCTTCAATCTTTTCAGGCCATCAACAGCTTCCGGGAAAGGAGAAAGATACTGCCAGGCTTCCATGACCTCTTTTATGTCTTCCTCAGTAAAAGGAATAGAGGATTGACGTAGAACATATAGCAATGCCTTTCGAGCTACCTCCAGGTAACCAGAGTGTCCCATCATTAACAGGTTGTCTTGATACTGCTCTATCCGCTGACGATACCGCCAGCGAGTCCACATCTCATTTCCACTAATAGAACCCCCTTTCTTTTGTAGGAATTCATCCAGTGGCTTGCTAAGGCTACCCCGCAGATTGAGTATGGTGCCAAAACAATCAAAGGTAAGAGTAGTTACAGAATCAAATACGTTCATAACTTTCCTTCCCTGCCAATTTAAGATTTATGATAAATAGAAATATACCATTGACCGAACTACTTGGCAATAACGAATTATGATGTACGGGCCAGCACTACTCTTCCCCACGATTGTGGTGTTTACGCTACAGGCTCAGGCCAGGAAACAGGCTCTGCAGGAATTACCTGGCCTGATTTAATGGTAATACGTGGTTTTAACATAGTTGTTGTCGAAAGAGCTTGGTCATCGGAGTCTATTAATTCCCATTTGCCAGTTTGTAACTCGAGGATGGATACATCTGCATCCATACCTTTCTTGAAAGATCCCGCTTTATTGGCAATCTGTAGAGCATTGGCAGGGTTTATGGTACTCATTTTGATGACTTCTTGTAGACTCAGGCCAAGCGCCATGAATTTGGACATAAGTATGCTTAAGCCAAATACAGGACCATTAAGGCAGAGAGTGTTGATATCGGTACTCAGCACCGTTGGGAAAATCCCTTGGGCCATACTCTTTCGCGCCACATCGAAGTTAAAATTGTTTCTGCCATGTGCAATTTCTAGAACTACCCCTCTTTCTACGGCCTTCCTTACTTGTGGTAAAACCGTACCATCTCGAAGCAGGATTCCGCCTTGCTTTGAGGTAAAAACATGGGTCAGAATATCTCCAGTTTCCATTTCTTCTAAGAGGTCGCTGGTTAAACTCGCAGGCACTTGTTTCTTTGGATCTCCGATATGTACCATAACTGGCAGACCAAGGCTGTGAGCGAAATCTTTGGTCATCTTTATTACTTTTAGTCCCTCACTGGCTATGATATTTCCTACCAGTCTTAGTTTAATTCCCTTTATTAAGTCCCGGTGAGCATTGACAACGGCTCTGGTGGCATCAAGGTCAACTTCTCCCCAGTCTCTTAGCTCCGGTGTCAGCAGTTGCCCCAGGGAGCTGAGATGGAGAAAGCAAAAGACCGCGGTCTTTGATGGAGGGATAATGTATTTAGGGAATGCCATGAAGGTTGCCTGGCCTGTACTGCCCCCATCAGCTACGGTAGTGACTCCCTGTTTCACCCCTGCAACATCAGGTTCGATACTGATGCTATGGATACCGTCATAGATATGGCAATGCATATCAATAAGACCGGGAGTAACAATCTTTCCTTTCGCATCAATTACCTGTTGCCCTTCGCTTACTGAAATATCTCCAGCGACCTGGGCAATCTTCTGACCGCTTATGGCAATATCCAGTACCTTATCTAACCCCAGCCCGGAATCTATTACTCGGCCACCTTTAATTAATAAATCGTACATGAATCACTCCTTCGCTAATAAAACTCACTTATGTCAATTTACATACTCTATTATATTTTCCCTTTTAAGAAAGTAAAACTATTTTTTCTGGAAATCAGAAATGCTTTCTGGCACTTTACCGTTTGGAAGTAGTACCGGCTCG
Source organism: uncultured Dehalococcoidales bacterium (assembly GCA_964452475.1). GTDB lineage: Bacteria > Chloroflexota > Dehalococcoidia > GIF9 > AB-539-J10 > JAUUZT01. Next base: position 2,920 of record CAYVML010000129.1, on the reverse strand, counting down.
ACGATGGCTTCACTATGCAATGCCCAGGGTAATATAACCGCTGCATGTCCCCCTCTACCGCCTGCCACAATAACATCTACATCCTTTGGTGAACGGGTAACAGGAATAGGATGACGCTCATTGAACCCTTCAGGGCGGACAGGTACTATGCCCCTGCCCTTGACCATGGAGGTTTCATGATGAGCCCTTGTATGGATATGCTCCCTAATCATATTCTTATTCCAGCCTTCACGCTCAAGCAGCCAGGCATGATCAGGAGTGAGAACTATTAGTAGGTTGCCGGGGATGAATGAATTGTTGCTGCCTAAGGTGGTACAGCTCCCAACGATGGTATCCAGTAAATCGCCGGCTGTGTGACTGAGGAAATCAATTATGTCGTGAGGAGGTTCTGCCTTGAGTACGAACACTGTGGTTGTTTGGGAATTATAGCGTTCGGCATTGATTGTAGGCCAGGGACTCAGTGCAGGGTCTTCAGCGAAGCAATAGCTTAGCTCCGCTGGGGAAGAGAGACAGGCCAGGTCAGCATATCCCGGCACAGCGCGACATACGTTAATAATAACCAGGTTGACAGCCCTTCCAATAGTCATATTGGCAGTAAACCCGGGACCAAGGCATCCCTGTCCTCCATGAATGCCTAACTCCTGCGCCAGAGGCCCACTGACCAGTATCAGGTTACCTCCTGGGTGAGAGGTAGTTACAGACTGGAGGAAATTGTATTTCGGGTTAGCCATAGCCCTGAATGCTGTAAGCAGTATTGGCATATACTCAGGTTTACACCCTGCCATGACGGCGGCTATCGCCACATCTCTGATGGTTATGTCTTTCCCGGTGGGTCCGATCTCAGTAGCGAGAAGCTCGCCTGGTTCATAGGGGCAGAAGGCGAGCATGCGTTCATAGCGCCTCTGAGTTGGTGCTACGATGGGCAATCCATCTCCAAGGTGGAGGGAATCGAAGAGCCCCATAAGCTCTTCCATCCCTGCTGCTGGTTCAGAGATATCCCCTGTATCAAGTTTTAAACCGCCTTCCAGTTTCAGTAATCCATCTCTAGCCGGGGCTTCAGCATCCAGTTGAAAATCCAGAGAAGCCCTTTCCTCTATTTTATCTGGTGGCAAAGTGAGAGAATCCAGAATACAGGACATTTGTCCATCAATTTCCCTGCGAATATCCTCAACAGTGCTCCCCTGGTAGATATCTATAGGGCAAATACAAAGTTGACCGGCTCGGTAAAAAGCGACTGCCCTGGCTAGAGCTGTTCCTGGAGGTGCGGTAATGTACACGCTGGGCACTCCCAGTTCTTCCAGGGCGATGGTCAGGATTGTTGTTGCCGGACTGACTCCAACATCACCCAGAGCGAGCACGGCTGCCACTGGTTTTTCCTTCGCCAGTATGGCGGCATAATTCTTCAACTCCTGGCTGGTCTTCCCTCGAACCGTTTCGCGAAAATCAAGATAATTAACAATTCCATCTCTGGTAAAAATTTCTTTGATACGGATAAATATCTCACTGCAATTACGAAATGATAACTTGGTATTGTCATAGAAAAGGACAGGTCCCTGGCGTAAGCCTTCTAAGGTAGGGCGGGGAGCTAACTGTAGTTTGGGCCTTTCCTGAATTCCTCGAGGGTCCAGCACCGGTTCTATCATCTTTCTTGTCTCTATTCTCCTGATTTATATTTTAATATGGATACTCTGTATGCGAGAATAGCCGAAGCAATCTTCTTTTGTCAAAATCAAGGATATTATAAGTGGCGAAACAGGTAGAATAAAAGGCTGGTGACTGATTGACAGCAATATAAGCAGAGAGTACATTGCGTAGGTGCTCTATTGAAGCAGCATAAGACTAAGTAATTTAGGGGGGAATCCGATGAAGATTGGCAAACTACCAGCTGCAGTACTGAAAGAACTGCTGGCTAAAGTGGAGATACAAGATGAACGTGTTCTCCTGGGGCCACATATTGGAGAGGATGCTGCCGCAATCCGATTTGGTGATAAAACGCTGGTGGTGAAAGCAGATCCGGTTACCTTCGTTACTGACATGATTGGCTGGTATGTAGTAAACGTCAATGCCAATGATATAGCTACGATGGGAGCAAAGCCACGCTGGTTCCTGTCCACTATACTGCTACCTGAAAAGTCGAGTCAACGAGAAGCCAGGCTCATATTCGAGCAGGTTCTTGAGGCATGTTCCTCGCTGGGCATCACCCTAGTGGGTGGGCATACTGAGACAGCCTATGGCCTGAATAGACCGGTAATTGCCGGCTGCATGCTGGGCGAGACTGAGCAGCAGCACATTATATCTACGGCAGGAGCACAGGTCGGCGATGATATTGTAGTTACCAGAGGGATAGCCATAGAGGGAACTACCATCCTGGCTCGAGAGGCAAAGCAGACTCTTCTTTCCGCTGGAATTAGCGAGGATATTATCTCTCGGGCGACAGAATATCTCTTCTCCCCTGGAATCAGTATTTTGAGAGAGGCACGGATAGCGTGCTCAACAGTGGCGGTACATTCAATGCATGACCCTACAGAGGGAGGCTTGGCGACAGGACTTTCAGAATTGGCTATTGCAGCTGGGGTTGGCATCTTGATAGATGAAAGAAACATCCCTGTGCTTCAGGAATGCAGGGCTATTTGTGAAAAGATATCTATAGACCCTCTAGGCTTATTAGCCTCGGGAACACTGCTCATTACGCTGTCTCAAACCGATACTTCCAGGCTTTTGGCAAGCTTGCAAGAGGCAGGTATCGAGGCAACTACCATAGGCAAGGTAGTCGAAGCATACGCAGGAGTGAAGTTACGAACGGAGACGGGCACGAAGGATTTGCCGCAGTTTGAGCGGGATGAGCTGGCAAGGTTTCTCGATAGTTAAGCACCTGTTGCCAGCTAATCCATGTACTATCCGGGAGTTAGGCAGGTTATTG
>CAYVML010000128.1:5306-5517 GCA_964452475.1 uncultured Dehalococcoidales bacterium | reverse complement strand
CAGCCATTGATTTCATGGCGATATACCCCACATCGTGTTCTCTGGCAAGCGGTATTAGTTCACCGGCTGCCTCATCGCTGATGAAATTGAAAGGAAACATGATGGTTTCGAAGCAGTCTGACTTCACAATTTCTATGGCAGTGTCAATCTGATGTGACGTGGCGCCTATATGTCTGATCCGACCATCTTTCTTCGCCTTTTCAACAAATGG
>CAYVML010000128.1:0-5296 GCA_964452475.1 uncultured Dehalococcoidales bacterium | reverse complement strand
CCCATCTGGCTCGAGAATTTGCTTCAAGCTGGCTAAATTACTAACGTTGTGAAACTGATAGAGGTCAAGGTAGTCGGTTCCCAACCGTTTGAGACTTAGCTCCAGGTGCTCCGCAATTCCTTCTGCTGTTCTAGCCTGTGTCTTGGTGGCTATAATGAGATTTTTCCTCTGCTTCGAAATTGCCTTGCCAATACGCTCTTCGCTCGTTGTATAAGCATTGGCTGTATCAATGAAGTTAATACCTAGCTCTAGCACTTTACGCACGACTGATATCGCTTCTTCTTCGGATAACCGCTGTATCGGGATGCCTCCAAAGCCCAGCTTAGATACCATCATATTGGTTTTTCCAAGCCTTATCTTTTCCATCCAGCCTCCTGATTGTTTTTTCTATCGTTATTTGTTAATCCTGGCTTTAAGAGCCTGGTAGAATTCTTCTGGCCCCTTGCCAATCGATAATTTTTCCATAGGGCACATATCCTTTCTATTTGCCTGCTGGATGAAAGGCACTACCTGATTGAAATGGTAAATAATGCCATGTTCATCCAAGGTATTAACAGCGAGCTTACTCCCCAGGGGACTATAAATCTCCCGGCAATGTGCCATAATACAGAGCAGAGCAGCAGCGTTGCCAGTTAGTTTGTCAAATACGACTACCTGCCTATAACGATCTGCAAACCCCTCAAGATAATCCAGCAGTGGCAACAACCTGTCTCTATCAGATACAAATATCAGCTTATCCTCTTCGTATACATTAAGCGTGTTTTCATTTTCTAGAAACCGTTTAAATAATTCCTGATGCATAAGATGTTAGCTCTTCCTTTCCCATATGGCTGCCATACCCATCCCTCCACCAATACACATTGTTTCAAGCCCCCGGTGTAATTTTCTGTGTATCATATCATACAACATGGTAACCGCTATCCGGGCTCCTGTACAACCAATGGGATGCCCCATCGATATCCCGCTACCATGTGGATTAATCTGGTCGGAGCTCCAGCCCAATTCTTTCATACACCCCAGTGTCTGCGCAGCAAAAGCTTCATTAAGTTCGATAAGGTCGAAATCTTTGTCGCTAAGACCTGTCTTCTGGTATAGCTTTCTTACCGCGGGTATTGGCCCTAACCCCATGTAGTTGGGAGCGGTTCCGGCTGAAGACCAGGCTCTAAGGGTGGCCATAGGTTTTAGCCCCAGCTCATAGCTTTTCTTACTGGACATCAACACCAGTGCGGCAGCTGCATCATTGATTCCAGATGAATTGCCTGCAGTAACGGTACCATTCTGGCGAAATACAGCAGGGAGTTTGCCCATTTTCTCCAATGTGGTGTCCATCGGGCGTTCATCTATGTCAAAAATAACATGAGGTCCTTTCCTCTGTGCTATGGAAATCGGTACAATTTCTTCCTTGAAAAGACCCTGCTGGATAGCAGAACGCGCTCGTTGGTGACTGAGGAAACCGATTTCATCCTGTTCCTTTCTGCTGAAGCTATATCTGTTGGCGATTTCCTCGGCGGTGTTTCCCATGTGATAACCGTAGAATATCTCCCACAGACCATCGAATACCATGAGGTCTATCATCTCTGCTCTGGCGTCAACGGACATACGATAGCCCCAGCGAGCCTCTGGCAGCACATAAGGGGCGGTGCTCATAGATTCCATACCTCCGGCTACTACGATATCTGCCTCACCCAGCATAATGGCCTCGGCCCCTAATGTGATGGCCTTGAGTCCTGAAGCACATACCTTGTTTACGGTAAAACAGGGCGTCTCTTTGGGGATTCCTGCATAGATGGCTGCCTGCCGGGCCACATTTTGTCCCTGCCCTCCCTGGAGAACGCATCCCATGATTACCTCGTCAACCGGTACTTCGTGTAGAGAGGAAGCCCAATCATAATACTTGTTCTCCAGCTCGCTAGTTGTTATTGATTTGAGCACCTCAGGTTCATAGTCGAGTATCTCTTTACTGGTTTTTGGTCTCAGCCCTGCTCTCTTAAGAGCCTCCCTGATTGTCAGACTGCCTAAGTTGACAGCAGGAATATCTTTCAGAGCGCCTCCAAAGGCGCCAATAGCTGTTCTTACCCCACTGACCACGACTACTTCGTTCATTCCTATTTTCCCAGTACCATTCCTGCCGGGTCTATTTCCTGGTGCAATATTCTGAGGTCTTCCTCCGTAGGGATATAGCTGGTCTCGATTTCATCGGGCACTATAATCTCGAAGCCACTGTTGTCCTGCACCTGCTCCAGTTTTACTCCAGGGTGCAGAGAAATGAGCTTGAGTTTTTTACTCTCTTCATCGAAGCCATAGACTCCAAGCTGCGTTATAACCCTGTATGGGCCCGAGCCTTCCGGTAATCCTGCCCTTTCCCTGGCTCCGGGACCATCCAGGTACCCCGGGGTGGTCAGAAAATCTACCTTGTTGACGAAGGTCCTCTTCGACTGATTTGCGATGATATAGATCAGTTTATCTGAGAAAGAACCCACATCATTAGCACCACCGCTGCCTGGCAATCGAACCCTGGGCAGGTCGTGATTACCGATGACAGTGGTGTTGATATTCCCATGGATATCCATCTGGGCTGCCCCCAGGAAACCGTAGTCAACATATCCGGCCTGCGAAAGAGACATCACATCGTGCATACTGGAGGCAGCTATTGCCCTGTGAAATGTCCTGGAATCAGCGACGGAGATTGGTAACTCACGCATCATTGGCCCTAGGCTCCCACCTTCGAATACGATAAGTAATTTGGGGGCATGTGTTTTTTGTGCCAGCATTGTTGCTGTCATGGGAAGGCCAGTGCCAACAAAAACGGCCTTCCCATCCTCTAGTACCCTAGCGCCATTACATACTAACAATTCTTTTAGTGTGTAATTAGTTTCAGTAGCCATATCTTTGGTTGCCCCTTCCTTGTCTTGTAATCACCGCGGTGTGCTATTTATATGAAACAGTCACCATTGGTTCCTGATAAAACTCTCTTTTTTTTAGGTAGTCTATTTTCTCACTGCCCCCACAGAGTTCCAGGTATTGCTCAAATTTGTCGACTCCGAAAACATATTTCTGCAAGTACTCCTCTGCCCCTTCCTGTGTTCTAGAGAGCTTCAGCCATTCAGCTATGTGCTCCTCGTCAAACCAGTATACGCCTGGCATCTCAGCCGGATGTGAGCCATAGGGAACTTTGACTACAGCGTCAACCACAAAAAAAGGAATACACGTTTTCCACGGTTTATTTCGGATAATATCGTTGTCTACTATCTCCTCGGTGGTGAGTATCAGCCTCCTGGCACAGCGTGAAAGCTCGAAGTCTTCAATGATAATACCATCTATCTGGGCATTACCATAGATGTCACATCGGTGTACATGTATAAATGCCACATCGGGATAGGCAGCGGGAATCAGGTTGATAGCTTTTCCGCTGAAAGGGTCTTTGACTACTTTAGAAGAGCTATATGCAGCGGTATCTGTGCCAAGCAGGTTACGGCTGGGGATGAAGGGAATACCCATCATGCCAGCCAGCCATCTCCACTGGTAGGCAGCATTACTGATCTCTGCAATAACCTTACACTGGCCACCCTCCACTTTTCTCCTGGAAGCAGGGGAGAGGCCTCTAAGTTCGTGCCCAAAGCTGTAGGCTGCCTCTACCTTGTCTACGCATCCCGCTCCTACCAGGACGTCGATGTCATGAACTGCTGTCTTGCCAGCCATGGTCAGGTTACGACGTTTCTGTCTTATTATTTCGTAGATAATAGCCATAGAGACCCTGGTATGCCCAAAACCGCCGCTGGCTATAAAATCACCGTCATGTACGAATCGCGAAACGGCTTCTTTAACTGATATGGATTTATCCTTCAATTCGCGTGATTTGTTCTTTTGTACCCATGCTCTGGCTTCATCAGGGTCATGCCAGCCGACAAGTTCCCCTTTGCCTTCCTGTAATATTTCCATTTTTATCCTTTATTTTAAACCGAATATCAAGAAGCATGCTTCAGCATGTCACTATACAGATGTATTGTACCTTCCGGGCGGAAAAGTAACAACTAATTATTCCAGAACAAGCGGCAGCGCGGCTCTAGCAACGCTTTGCTGACTGGATATGATGGTTTGGGATTCATACATTTTAGTTAAGGAGATTACATTGGCAACATTTTAATATAGGATGCTTTCTTGTTATAATTCAGGTTCTGCGATGCGTTACTTTTTAGGTATAGATGTTGGCTCTGTTAATTCAAAGTTATCTTTAATAGATGAAAATAGTGGTATCGTCTATCTGGATACCGAGAAGATAATTTCTGGTCCTCGAACATCGGTTAGAGTGTTGATTGGCAGGCTAGCGGAGAAAATCAGACTTCAGGAGATTGTCGGGGCTGGGGTATCAGGTTCGGGGAGGGCGGCGATATCCAGGGAACTGGGCTGGACGGAATACAGTAGCTCACTGGCAATTGCCTCAGGACTGCTTCATTATCATCCCGATGCGAAATCAATAATACAGATTGGGGGACAGACATCTCTTATAATAGGGCTAGAAGATGGACTTAGAAAACCTTGGAAAGTCGCCTCTAATCCACTTTGTGCAGCAGGAACCGGTAGGTTTTTAGAGCAACAGGCATACAGGCTTGGTATCGATATAGGAGATATATCCAAGCTAGCATTGAAATCCAGGGAAACCCCTCCGCGGATAGCCGCTCGATGTAGCGTCTTTGCCAAGACGGACCTTATTCATTTGCAACAAAAAGGAGTCTCGGTTGAAACTATGCTCTCTGCGCTTTGCGAAAGCGTTGCTCGAATGGTTGCCTCGTTTCAAAAAGGACCATTTGTGAAACCGGTCTACTTTGTTGGCGGAGTTGCCGCCAATGCAGCTATAGCAAAGACACTCAATGAAGTCCTTACTGCGAGAAATGGACATGAGACTAAGGTGATAGTTCCGGAGAACTACCTGCATTTGGAATCCCTGGGCGCTGCCCTGCTTTCAATTGATAAAACATCTCGCGTTTTCATGCTCTCGGAAAAAGATGAAAGGGAAAACTATTTCCAGACACCAGGGCTCAAGGTTTTCACTACCCAGGAGAGTGAACCACTGACAAAGATGGAGAAAAAATGTGTAGGCTATCTTGGGGTGGATATTGGCTCCACCAGTACCAAGGCAGTCATTCTAGATGAAACTGGCAAGGAGGTCATTGGAAAAAACTACCTGATGACTGCTGGTAAGCCAGTTGAGGCTATCAAGGATGTCTTTAGAAACCTGCTAGAGGATGGAGCCGCTAAGGTCAGCATAGCTGGTGTAGGCATCACTGGCTCAGGAAGA
>CAYVML010000127.1:0-5558 GCA_964452475.1 uncultured Dehalococcoidales bacterium | reverse complement strand
ATAGGAAGGGCTGCTAGTATTATCACACTCTTCATATGTTTTGGTTCCTCAGCAAGAATAGCAACACCACTATATCCAGCCATAGCCATACCTATGGCAGCTCCTGCTAGTCCACCTGCTAGCGCTATAGCTCCACCAAAGATAGCCAATGATTCAGCACTGATATTCATTTCTTTACCTATAAATGACTACATAAGTCCCATCATGTTAAGAGCTATTATTGTGAAGACCAATCCAAGTACCGCTACCAGTTCTACAAATACAGCTAAAGTTATCGAGTTAGTCAGTATGTGTCCATTTGTTTTTGACAGAAATGCAATTCCGGCAGCACATACAGAACCTTGATATATTCCTGAAACTGCAAATGCAACTGCAGCCATAATTCCTATAGCAAACACGGCGAAGCCAGCACCTTCTGGCTCAGCTAACGTTTTTAGTGTAGGAACAACTGTGTTTACAATAAGTATCATAATAATAAATGAATAGAATACGCGTGACATAGGAAGGGAAGCCAGTATTATTACGTTTTTACGCTGTCTGTGATCTTGAGATAACATCGCTACTCCTGCAGAACCCGCAATGGCCATTCCCCATGATGCTCCTACTAAACCACCTGCTAGGGAAATCGTACCTCCCAGAGTAGCCAAAGATGCTGAATCAATTATCATTTTTATATCTTTATTTTACGCTTTATCTTTTACTAAGATAAGATCTCGTTTTCTTAAACGGAAAGGACTGTATTCTTTCCCACCACCTTCAAAAAATTTAAATAGAAATTCCACAAAACATAACCTGAGCGAATGTACAAAACAGGTAAGACTGCTAAGAACTAGATTTACCATGTGCCCAACTAACAAAATGGCGATTATTACTACTGTACCAAGTACAATTCTGATAATTCCTGCTGGTAATAATCCCGCTAATAGAGGACCCATAAGGTTAAAACAAAACGCCAAGTAATAAGTGGCTAGCCCTACTCCAGCTAGTCTGGCATAAGACATGATATCACCGAGAATCCCCGTTACCTCAAATAACCAGAAAATTCCACCCATGAAGACTCCTCTTTCCATTATCGAAGATATAACGATTAACACAATGCTTAAAAGCAGTGCATAAGGTAACATGGAATATATCTGAGGGCTTAATGTAAGGATATCCATATCCAGAAATTTCATGATCCATGGTATTCCTGCAATCTGGAGTAAAAATAAACCAACTTTTCCTGGTATTACGTATTTCTGACCTGATTTTATTCCTTTTATTAATGCTAGTAGGTGTCCAATATTCACATGGATAAGACCTATTGCTAATGACAGTATTATAAAGAGCAAAGTGTCTCCAAATAGCGCACTAATCTTCGTAGAGAGCGCTGGATTTTCTATCCCCAAGAAACGATAAAAATCGCCCAAATATGTACCTGTTAGCAGTCCAATAATCAAGCTGGTACCACAGCTAATATAAAGTATTCTTTTAAATAAAGTAGTTCCTTCACTTTCAGGGTCATCGACGAGGTGTGGTATTGCGATTTTGGTAAGTACCATTAAACAGATTGCATAAACAACATCACCTAGCATTATACCGAAAAAGAGAGCAAATGAATAAGCAATAATTGGAGTAGGGTCCCATTCACCATATTTTGGTGTCCCAAACAGATTTACTATAATCTGGAATGGCTTGAGAGCAGCAGGATTGTTCATTTTTGTAGGAGGTTTTTCTTTTTTATGTGGAGGCCTTGTCTCAATATAAATATAGACAATTTTTTCTTTTAGCTCCGCGGTGACGAATTCCACGTTACGCTTGGGAATCCAACCTTCGAAAAGGTTAACATATTTTGCCTCACTCGCCTTCTGCAAAACTCCTAGTTTATCGTTTTCAGCGTAAAGGGCTTCCCTGAAAAGAACCAGCTCTCGCAAATTTTTGCGTATCTCAACTACGATTTTAGAACGCAGTGTAGCCAGTTCAGCCTGTAAATTAAGTATTTTGTTATGGTTTGTGGTGAGAAAAGCTTGAAGCGTCGGCTCTTCATCTGGTATTTGCAAGACCTTACCACCATAATCTTTTACAGTAGCTTCTATTATTTCTTGGTCTCTTGCTCTGGCAACTAAGTGGAGTATGGTCTCATTTTCTGAAGCAATTGTTGTTGCTCCAAATAAATAAGGTTCTAAATTTTGTGATAGTACCTCATATATTTCACCTGGAAATACATAAACGTTTGAAAATAGATAACTACCAGTGAAGGATAAATCTTTTAATTTTAAGCTGGTCTGTTGTGCTAATGGTTGGACACATCTATCTAGTTCTAGTAAATTCCCAATTTCTTGCTCAAGTTTAACTGCCATTTGGTGCATATTACCAAGTCGATCGCAGATTGATTTAACAGTACCTTCTGTTTCAGTATAAGGTCTTGTATATATTACCTCTACATCATCCAGTGGAAATACTTTTTCTTCGCCTGGAATATAACTTAATATACTATCAATGTTAGTTAGTAAATCTGAAACACTCCGTTTTTCTTTTTCGATAACTTCTCTGTCTATATGTGTTAGTTCTTCACTTTCCTCAACATGAAGCATACCGATTCTTTGTAAAGTTTTTAGGGTTTCGTCTGACCTATCTCGTACAGCCATAACCCTTATTTTAGACATAGGATCTGGTTTATTGACGATAGCGGGTATCATGTTTGATATTCTCCAGCGACAATACTAACAATGCGTTCCACCACTGCTTTAATATTCTTATCAGCATTTACTTTCATTCTGGATATCTGCTTGGCAGCATCTTCTTTTTTCTTATCTGCTTCTACCCTGGCTTTGTTAATAATATCCTGGCATTTAACGTCAACTTCATCGGTGACTAGATCTGAATTAAGAATCTCATCTACTTCCTTATCAGCTTTAAATAAAATACTATCAGCTTTGGCCCTGGCATCATTTAGTATTTTTTCAGCTCTACTCTCCATGTCTTCTACGCTATGGGCAATCTTACTTTTCTGCATTGCATACCTCCCAATGAGATTCTCTTGGCTTTGCCAGATAATACCTGAGGAGCATTTATTGTCCGATAACCAAGCGGTAAGCTAGGGGTCTAATCATAAGTGATCGAGTGGTTTTGACATAATTATTACTGTGGATTATATCAAAGCAGAATCCTATTGCCAAGGAAATTTGGAGGATATAAGTTGTAATAAAATTAGAAAGATATAAATATAAGTAAGTCCCTTATTGCTAGTCGCTTTTACCAATGCTTTTGTGAGATTAGAACACTCCAGTGGCAGGTGGCAGCTGCAGAACGAAATTGATATAATAGCAATCAAGATGTGTAAGTATTCCTTCGTGAAGTGATATTTATGCTGGTTCGTCAACTATGCGTAATAAATATAGAGTAAGAAGTTTACTTTCCACGCTATTGTTTGTAATCGGCAGCGTTTTACAAGCTTGTGCACCAATCTCCTCTGTAGCTGATGTAGCTGAGCCTGTTCCCGACCTTATCCCAACTAATCACCCCCCGCATATAATCAACCTTAAAAGCAGCCAAGATATTATTACTACTCTAGGAAATTGCCATGTCAGCTGTATTGCTGCTGATGAGGATGGCGACGAAGTAAGCTATGAATGGATAGTAGAAAAGGGTGAGGTAATTGGGAGCGGATATAAAATAATATGGACTGCTCCTGGTAGTGAAGGTATATATCCTGTAACTGTTCGAGTCAATGATACTAGAGAAGGCATAACGGAAGGCAGCATAAATGTTACTGTAAGAAATAATGATGCCCCAACCATCAGTGCCCTATCGGCTGACGTCGAATGGCTAGCACCATTTGAAAGCTGTAATATTGTGTGTAGAGCTAATGACCTTGATGATGACATACTTGATTATACGTGGACACCCCTTGATGGTAGTGTCTTGGGAACAGGGCCTATTGTAGTCTGGACTGCTGCGGAGCAACCGGGACCTCAGAGCATTATGGTTAAGGTAAGTGATGGCTATGGGGGGAGTATAGCAAGTTTATTAACTATCAACGTAGCATTGGATCAGCCACCACAAATTGAGGAACTTATCGTTACTGCAAGTAAACCGAAATTATTAAGAAAATATACAGAGGAATATAAGGTATTAAGGGGAACAAGTTGCCAAATTGAATGTGTCGTGGCTGGTTCCTATGATGAACTAGATTATAACTGGTTTGCAGAGAAGGGTGAAATTTCTGGAGAAGGAGCCATAATTACATGGGTTCCACCTCAGGAAAAAGGCGAGGTTATTTTAGGTGTAACAGTAACGGATATAGCTGGTAATGAGTCAGAGAAAAAGTTAATTTTCAAGGTAGAAAAGTGTTCCTGTGTCTTTAGTTAGATGCGAACTTCATTTTAATAAACCTTAGTTATTAAAGCAGGCAAACAGTTCGTTGTTATTGCTAACTGGGATTGCATAATTTAATATATCGAGAATTAACAGTTCTTCTTATAATGAAATAACAGTTTTTCTTCTCAATTGATTTTCTGTCACTTTTAAGATTAACCTATCGCCGATTGCAGTTATCTCTTCAAAGTTTATCTCATATTGTTTGAGAGCCCCTGCCTTAACAATAATATGGTTTATTACCCCTTGATGCATGTCAAAATCGACGTCTATAACTTTACCTATCGTTTTAGCATCCGAATCCAGCACTTCCCTTCCAAACAATTCTTTAGTTTTCATATAAAATCCTCTCTTAATTCCATCAAATAATATTTATTATTTTTTAGTTACCTGTCTGCTTTTATTAATATAGATTTGATTGGACTTGTTGTCAATATACATGGGATTTATTGAGATACTATACGAAATAGTTTATTCTATAAAAACAAGTACATAATTAAAAAGCAAGGAATAGATATACATGGATACAATTCTAGAAGCGATTGGAAATGTCCCTCTCATAAGACTACAGCAAATGTCTTCAGGAAACGTTTTTGCCAAGGCTGAATTTCTAAACCCTGGTGGTAGCATTAAAGATAGGGTGGCTAAGCACATTATTGAATCAGCTGAAGTTGAGGGTAAACTTAAACGAGGCATGACTATTATAGAGGCAACTTCCGGGAATACTGGTATAGGATTAGCTTTAGTTGGTGTGAGAAAGGGATATAAGGTTATTTGTGTCATGCCTGAGAATGTGAGTGAGGAACGTAAAAAGCTTATATGTGCTCTTGGAGGAAAGGTTGTTTTAACACCAGTTGAAGAGAATATTTCGGGAAGTTTAGTGAAAATGCGAGAAATTGTGGAATCAAAACATGAGAAGTATTTTATAGTAAACCAATTTGAAAATCCGCATAATCCAGAAACTCATTATCAGCAAACCGCTCCTGAAATCTGGAATGATATGGGAGGTGATATTGATGTCTTTGTGGCAGGAGTAGGAAGCGGTGGAAGCCTCCAGGGAATAGGAAAGTTTCTAAAGGAACAAAATCCTAACGTTAAACTCGTCGCAGTAGAACCGAAAAATAGTGCTGCCTTGCTGGGCAGGGAACCTGGACTGCATCAAATTCAAGGGATTGGTGATGGTTTTGTTCCAGATGTACTTG